>JAFTTD010000120.1 GCA_017466965.1 Bacteroidaceae bacterium | reverse complement strand
TCACAAATGAGCCCTCGTTTATTCAGCAATGAGCCCTCGTTGATAATTATTAGCCAAACTTATTGGATGCATCTTTTTTAATTATTATTTCTTAATATCTAATAAATGGAAACTTATATCTAAGAATTTAAGTTAAAGTTTTGGTTTGGTATTCATGTTTTTCTTTTCTTTCTTGATAATATCTAAATGTTTAGATTACATTTGCGGCAGAAAATCTAATTTATTAAATAATTATGAGAAAGAAACAGGAAGAAAGACAATTGACAAGAGCGGAAATGGAAATAATGAATACGCTTTGGGACAGATGTCAAGAAGGTAAGTCAGGAATGACGACGCACGAAATAATTGAACTCTGTCCGGAGCCAAAGCCTGCATATTCGACAATTGCAACCTTCCTGAAGATATTGATTAACAAAGGATTCATACAGTCGAAAAAATATGAGGGTGGTGGCAAGACTTTTGTCTATAGCCCTCTGATTACACGCGAAGAATATACTAACCGTGTCATGAAGGAGGTGAAGTCCACTTTCTTTGCTGGTTCGCTGAAATCTATGCTTTCCTTTTTTGTCAAGCAGGAAGAAGTTTCAGAAGATGAATTGCATGAAATTATGGCTCTAATAAATAAAAAGGAATAAGATGCGATATTTAAGTAAGGCTAATGAATATATACTTAAACAGAATACTATATGTTGTTTATAATTAAATCAGCCATATTATTGATGCTTCTATACAGTTGTTTCTTTATATTTCTGAGCAAAGAAACATTCCATCGGTTCAACAGAATCATGCTTCTGGGCATTATGCTGGCGTCTGTTGTTATTCCAGTCTTTAGGATAACGACAGAACACCCTACTTTTATAAATGAAGAGTTCCAACATTTGCAGACTTTCATAAACGAAACGCCTTACGCTGTCGCTCCATCTTATGATGTTTATGAAAAGGATGAGGGCACAACATGGGTGCAGGCTCTGGTGTGGACATATATGGCTGGGGCGGCTGTAATGTTTATCATAACCATTGTGCAAGTGGTGTCGCTGATGCGTTTCATGCGCGGTGGATTGCGCCACACTGACACTCATGGCAACACTGTAATACTCCTAAAGGGCGACTTTCCTCCATTCAGCATATTCCGCTATATTGTGATGAGTGTGAATGATTATGAATACAGTCGTAAGTATATTCTTGCGCATGAACAGGAACATATTCGTCTTGGACATTCATACGACCTTATGTTGCTTGAAGTGATGAAGATATTCCAATGGTTCAATCCTTTCATCTGGTTCATAAGCCGCGACCTTAAAACTATTCATGAATATGAGGCGGACCAGGCTGTTATCAATCAAGGCATCGATGCAAAATCATATCAACAACTTCTCGTGATGAAGGTAGTGGGGAATCGACTGCAGCCTTTCACCAACAATCTGAATCACGGGTCATTAAAAAAAAGAATTATTATGATGTATAAAAAAAATTCAAACCGATGGCTCATGCTCAAGTCGCTTTGTGCCATTCCGGTAGTAGCATTAGCAATGAACGCTTTTGCCACACCAAACTCAGTGATGTCCGTAGAAGAAATTGTCGCACAACTTGACAACAAGGAAATTGCTGCTTTCAGCGAATCGGCAAAAGATAAGGACGATGATTTTGCCATATTCCCTGTGGTTGATAAATACGGACGTATTACAGGATTTTCTCATGAGGGTGAACCTGCTGAACACATGAAGAATTTTGTATGTACTTACGAATATATTTTCATAAATGGTCGTCAGGCTACGAAAGAAGAAGTAAGGAATTACAAAAATCTTAACATCAGAACTTTTTATATGGGACATAATCCTGCAGGAACTGCTAAGTATGGATATAAGGACAAGAAGGGCATAATAGACATTACGACGTATCCGATTATTGTTGTGGATGGAGTGGTTTCTGACAATAATTTCTCCAATACAGATGTTATGATTATGGATGAGATTGCAAAGGCTTTGCAGATTCCTACTGAAAGTATTAAGAAGATAAAACTAGTTAAGTCTGACGATGCAAAGAAGGCGTATGGACCTCGTGGAATCAATGGTGCAATTGAGATTACCACAAAATAGAACGATACGAAACATCTTATTTTGTTAAGTTAAGATAATAAAAACAGCAGGCATTGGGCTTGTAAGCCCGAATTCCTGCTGTTTTCTTTGTATGTGTTTCTGATTGTTTATCAGAACAGCTTCTCTGGATATACTCCGTCCTTAACGAGCTGAGCAATGCGCTCTACTGTTGCTTCACGGTCGGCAGCGTATGTAACGCCGAACCACTTTGATGTTGTGTCGAGAACTTCGCAAGTTGAAGTGCCGTCGTTGATGAGCTTGTTCACCATGAGCGGAATGTAGAACTCAGCCTTGAGGTTCTCCATGTTCTTAGGGTCAGAAAGGAACTCCTTGAAGTATGCTTCGCTGTGCTCGAAATAGTCAGGAGTGAATCCCCACATGTTCATTGACACAGGCACGTTCTCTTCAACTGGCACCCATTCGCCCTGCTCATCCTTGTAGCAGATAGGACCGTCAGCTGGTACACGCATAATCTCTGTGCGCTCAACAACGTCTGTCAGGTGGTGGTTCTCGTCGTAAACGCAGATGCCGCGAGCTACTGAACCGTTTTCGCTGAGTGTGTTGCAGCAACGGAATCCCACCATTGCATACTTGTTTGTGCTGCCTTCTGGAAGTTCGCTGAGGAACTTGCCAACAGAGGCGAATGCGTCCTGTCCGTAGAAGTCGTCGCAGTTGATTACTGCAAACGGTTCCTTGATAACGTCCTTGCCCATGAGTACGGCGTGGTTTGTACCCCATGGCTTCTGGCGTCCTTCAGGGCATGTGAATCCTTCAGGAAGCGCGTCGATGCTCTGGAAGCAGAGTTCGCAAGCCACCTTTCCTTCATACTTTGAAAGAATCTGAGTGCGGAACTGCTCTTCGAAATCTTTGCGGATAACCCAAACTATT
>JAFTTD010000119.1 GCA_017466965.1 Bacteroidaceae bacterium | reverse complement strand
GAGAAACATGAGGCTTTTACCTATCTTATGCGAATTGCTATGCTACAAGGGAAGTTCATGCTTATTGGATTTTCGGGTACTGATGCCAATTACAAAGGTATGGTTTCATGGATGACAGATGTTTTAGTGAATCAAGACGATGGTGATACAAAAATATATATAATAGACCTTAGTGGACAAGAAATAAAAAGGGAATTACAATTATACTACGCAAATCATCATGTTGAGGTTGTAAACCTTATCGATGAAAAGCGGCTTAGATTGTTGAAGTTTAGTGACGAAGAAGTTTACTCAATACTATCAAGTAAAGGAAATACAAAAAGACGTGATATTTTAGTACATTTCTTTCAATACTTAAAAACTTGTGATACAGATTGTCAGGATCAGTTTTATGACGCAGAAGTGGGAGAAATTTCCCAAGATCGTGACGAAGAGTTGCCCATAAGTAATAGTTCCTTATTAACAAAATTGAAATCAAATATATTTGCTTATAGAAAGACATGGCAAGATGTGTCTTCTTTCATAAGGCAAAGAAATAATATAGATTCAATTATTACCCAGTTAAAAGAGTATAAAATATGGAATAAATTCCCTAAAGTAGTTTTTTATCAGGAACATATATTGTCAAATATTGCAGGTAAGTCAGAAATGACAGCTGATGAAGCCTATATATTTGCTTTAGCTATGGATGAATGTGGTTTGAATCCACATTATTACTCTCGACTGATAAAAAACTATGCAGAATTAGATAAGAACTATATTTGGCAATTGTTAAAAGTAAAAGAAGAAACATTTAATGGAACTGAGGAACCTATAAAGACGACAGAAGATTGTGCAATTTATGAAAATCTACAACGCCATCTATTCCATTTGGATTTTGAGGGAGCCAAGAAACTTATAGACAATTGGACACCACAAGGCTATTACATGATTGCTAAAGCTATGCGTTTGGCTGCATTTAGAGAGAGAAGGGACGATGCATACGATTTGCTTGCAGATTTTATTGATAAAGAAAGGAAGCCTATGGACAAACTTTATGCAATGCAAATTGCTAATTATATATCTAATAGGTTCCCATCTCCCTATAATATAGATAACTACTACCAATATGGAATAGATGGCATAGGGGATATGTTGAGTTTTATGACTCAACAATTAAAGAAGAAAATGGATAAGCCGAAAGTGCGTGGTTGGATTGGTTCAACGATGAATCTTGGAATAGGACATCATGACTACGAAAAGAGTTTACGCATACTTCGTTATATTTCTGATTCTGGAATATATGTGTCAATGCCGGGAATCTATATATTTGATATAGCATCATGGTATATCGTGTTTGGCAATCTTTATGAACATTTTCCTTATCCTTGTTTTTTTTACTCCATTCAATATAACGATAAAGATGTTCAAAGACGAATAGGCGAAGACTTTGCATATAACGAAAACCTGCAAGATTTCAATAAAGACATTCTTTTAAAATCTTTAGCCGCAATAGAAAATGAAGATACTCCTATCTCATTTAAAAACGGCATTCTTAATGTTACATCGACTATGTACGTTGCAGTCGATGAATCTATTTGGTTTGAAAAGTTTAAAGAAACTGTTTTCAAGCTATTCTTAAAGGAATTGCCTAATACCAAGGATTCAACAGAATTAGTCATCAACGTCAAATTTGCACTCGGCTGCATAAAGGACTCTGATAATATATCTTGGGCTTTTCAACAATTGATATCAAGATATGCAGTTAATGAAAGTATAGTTTCGGATATAATCGTGAACAATTTGATGATAAATCGTATTCAAGGGAAACAGTCTATTGATAGTCTTCTCTCATTTCCGAATGTGCTAAGCATTGACTCATTGGACTTATTGGATACATTGAATAAGGAAGGCTTCTTATCTGAATCATGTCTTGATTTCATTTGTGATATTGTTTGCAATACAAATACAGAAGAAATACCCCACAATAGAGTTGCATTATTCCAAATATTCAACCTTGTAAGAGAGAACAAAGAGGCAGTTGATAAGGTGAAGCAATGCTTCTTGTCAATGGACATATGGCATTGTGGCGTTTTGCATGAGAGTGAGTTTGGTTGGACTGAGCCTCAGTATATCAGACTTAATCTTTTGAACGACAAGATCACATGGACAGACGATGAGTTTGAAATAATAAAGGATAATCTCATTAAGAATGTATCCATGTATAGTAAAGCTTCACAAACTATCCATAAGGACTCATTCATGAAGAACATTCAAGTTCGTTATTTATCAGAAATGATGAAGTTTATTGATGGACTGAATAGCGAAAGGCATCAAACGCTTCTTGATATACGAAAAGAAATAGAGGTACTCTTGCTTGAAAGGACTCAATATGCAGATAATATAGACTTGATGATGTCTGATCAATCGGCCGATGTGGATAACGCATTGAGAAATATATATGAGGGAATTACCAATAACGGTATAGAACAGTATCGAGATGATGTGGACTTTTTATTAAGTCGTGCTATAATGAAGGCTCCAGTAGCATTGACTCGAAATCTACGATATATAAGATTTATTGTAGAAAAACATTGTGAGGAAATGATGACACTTGGATATACACAAAAGTTGAATAAACTCTTGTCTGTGTATAAGGATTCCGACTCTTGGATTTTATTGGATTTACGCTATGCATTCAATTATCTATATTTTATTGCAAAAACGCTAAAACAATATGGTGTGTCAAATGATGCGATAGATTTCTGGATGAAGAATGCTTTCGTTAATAAATTTGTAGTAAACAATTAATGATTATCAGATATGCTCGAACAAGAATTACAACAATATCTGCTTTCCAAATATCCAAAAGAGAATGAAGGGTGTGAATGGAAAGAATTCAAGAATCTGAAGAATGATTTCAGTGGAAAAGAAAAAGATGATGTAATATCTTACGTATCTGCTCTTGCTAACATGGAAGGTGGAGACTTGGTTATTGGTGTTGTAGATAAAACATTAGAAATCGTTGGTACTGACACATATAATTATGATGTGCAGAAAGCAAGGCTTCGTATGATCAATTTATGTGCCAATCTACCTTCTGAAGGACTGTCTGTAGAAGAATTCGTTACTGATGATACTCACAAAACGGTGTGGGTAATTCATGTACCTAAACACATGAAACGACTTCCTGTATATGCACATAGTAAAGCATGGCAACGGTTGGACGATTCATTGATAGAATTAACGGATTCGCGATTAGCTGCAATTTTAGAAGAGCGTGAAACAGAGTTTGATTGGACAGCTCAGATTGTAGAAGATGCTACATTGACTGATTTAGACACAGAAGCTATACTCATGGCTCGCGAAGGATACAAGCAGCGATACCCTAAATATGCAAAGGCGTGTGATAGTTGGAGTGACGAAGTATTCTTAGACAAGGCATGTCTTACCATCGATGGAAAGATAACACGCACAACTTTGTTGCTAGTCGGTAAAGAAGAACAAGCACATAAGTTAAACCATATCGCTCAGATGGTATGGAAATGCTTCCAAGATGGTCAGACATTTGGAGACATTTATACTATTCCTTTTATACGTACAACAAGTGAATTGTTGGGACGTATCAGAAACTATCGTTTCAAAATTTATCCTAAAAATTCACTTATACCTGCAGAAGTTTGGAAATATGATACAGAAAGTATTCTTGAAGGCCTTCATAATTCAATCGCCCATCAAAAATATGAATGTGGAGCACGAATTATAGTAACGGAAGATAAAGATAAACTTACTTTCCAAAACGATGGCAGCTTTTACGAGGGAAGCTATAATGAATATATTACCGGTGAAAAGACTCCTAAAAGCTATCGTAATCCTGCGTTAGTCAAAGCTATGGTAAATATTAAAATGATTGATACACAAGGATATGGTATTCATAAAATGTTTATTAGCCAAAAGGAACGTTATTTACCTATGCCTGATTATGACAAGTCAACAAGCACTGAGGTTATATTGACTCTCCCAGGCACTGTTATTGATGAAAATTATAGCTTGATGTTGTTGGCAAATCAAAGCTTATCTTTAACTGATGCTGTATTATTGGATTATGTTCAAAAAGGTAAAGCTATTCCTACTGATGCTGTGGCTCTGCTTCGCAAACGTCATTTGATAGAAGGACGTTTGCCGCATATATTTGTATCTAAACAAGTGGCCCATGCTATGGATCAAAAAGTTGAGTATTCAAGGCATAAGGGATTAGACAAGAAAAAATGTGAAGCATTTTTATTAGATTCCCTTAAAGACCACGGAACACTTACAAAACGTGAAATCGTAAAACTCTTATGGGACGTACTATCCGATCAACTTTCTGATAGCCAAAAAGAGAATAAGGTTGATAACATTCTACGTAAATTAAGATTGGAGCAAAAGATCAAAAATACGACTCGGGGGAACAAGTCTGTATGGTCGCTCGTAAAATCATAAAAATTACGAGCGATTTACGAGCGTTTTTACGAGCGAATATAAATTAGATAAGTTGTTATTTATGATGTTTGAATGAATAATAAAAGAACATCGTGATGAGCAAGGTGTATTACAACGCCAATTACCAACTCGTTTGAGAATTGAAGATGCAATTAATTTGCCAGCCGTCAAGGTTGCTAAAGAAAAGATTAAAGTCTCAAAACCATGAGTATTTGAAGTTTCATAATCACGCCATGAGATACAAAGAAATATAGGATGAACATCCAAGTTTTGTAAAAGTATCAAGCTTAAAATGAATATGATAGTCCAATCCTGTATTCTCCCATATCTTTGTTTACGTTGGGATAATAAGTGTAATTGGAGTTACGATGGTATATGATGTATGAAAAGTCAATTTTCATTGTGCTTGTGATGTTTGCGTTTGCGTAAGCACGATTAACAATCACTGTGCTGCATCCATTGTCGCCCATAACATTTGCTTCGTGGTTGTTTTGTATTATTTCTTCATATTCTTCAGGAGTGTATCCGTCGGGAGTGAAGAGACGGGCGACATAGAGATTGTTTCCAATGGTGAATTTTTTGTTGAGCGAGAAACGTGAGTTGTTCCTGATGCTGAATCCGGTGCTGAAATTATATCGCCGTGTTGTGAAATAATCTGTATTTGTGCCTCCGAGAATCACTGCGCTGAATATAAAATCGTTGTTTACAGAGGTGTGTGTTGAGGTTTTTTCTGCGTATAATCCGCCTCCAAAACTAACAGCCTCTGAGATAACAGGATAATCAGAATGTTCGTTGCTGTAGCGACCTCCTTCGCCGTAGTTGTCAACATACTTTACTGTCTGATAAAAGGCGGCATCCATTTTCCATCCGTTTTTAAGATGAATTTGCCGGCTTGCTATTCTTCCTATAATATCCATTTCCCCTATGGTAGGGTGGTCGGGCGATAGATTCGCAAGTACGTTAAGTGTAAACCAGTCGTAGGGATGGTTCTTGTTTACAGAGTCGAAACGGTCTCCATAGCTGAAAGCAAAATTCATGTAAGGAATATCCATTCCGTTGTTCAGATTACTTTGTCTTGACATGTGCCGCACTCCTGCTGTGACGGAGAAACTGTATGGTTCGGGTATTATGTGCTTGCCTCTATAAGGGCTGACTCTCCACATTTCTCCTGAGATCATGCGCTGTATTCCTCTGACGGGATTGAGTAGCGAACCAATGATTTCCCGTGCTACACGTTTTGTGCCCCTTTCTGAATTGTCAAAAAAGATGTCAGATGTGCGGTGTGTAACCTCGCCGAAAGCGGCACCGCCAATTCCCGTTGATAGAAGGTCGTTGATGGCAGGGCGATTTCTCTCGCAAAACATTTCCCATGTGAAACTGCCGAGGAGCGGATAAAGCAATGACACTCCGTAGCTCATGCCATGCTGTCGAGCAGCGTTGTAGAACAGTCCTCCGTGGTAAGGATGTGAAAACTGATTTCCTGAGAAGCTGTCGCCGTCCCAACAGAATCCTCGTTTGAAATGATTGTTTATGACGTTGAATGTTACTTTTGCCCACTCTCTTTTTTGCACAAAATGGTCCCATGCCAATATGCCGGCGTTTATTCCTAAGTCAACGGCTATAGCCTTGAATGGCTGCTGACGTGTTACGACAGGGGTGTCAAAAGTGGCGAGTCGCAACTTGTGAACACGCTCTCCGCTTACGGGGTCGAACCAAACGGAATCATTATGTCCTGTTTCAAATTTGTTGTAGATTGGGCTTTGATAACCGAGGATATTGCAAACACGAGGAACATGAAAATCCTCAATATGCGTGCATGTAAATTAATAGAATGAAAAATATGGAATGCCATTTTTTATATTTCAGAGTAGTTTTTGCAATGCAAAATTACATACTTTGAATAAAATAGCGTTGTTCCAAAATGCACGCAGTTTGTTCCGAAAGTATTATTCACCGAAAGTAGGGCTTGCGAAGCTTAAGTCAGTTTCTTAACTTTTTCAGCAAACCTGCTAAAGTTGGGATACTTATAAAATCATGCTTTTTTCCAGAAACCTCGAGTGAAGAGCAGAATGATAGGGAATATCTCAAGACGTCCGATAAGCATTAGGAATGAGCATATAACTTTTGCAACAGGACTGAGGACATCCCATGAATTGACAGGACCGTAATATCCCATTCCGGGACCTACGTTGCTGAGTGAAGACATGGCTATGCCGAATGCTTCGTAATAGTCGAACGAACTGCGTGATGATTCGGGGTTAACTCCGAAGAAGGCGAGAACAAAGGCACCGATGAATAGCGCTCCTATGAAAAGTGCAACGAATGCTATCAATGTTTGTATGACTGATGTCTGAATAGGGGAATTGTTTATTCTGACAGGCAGTACGGCTCTCGGGTGAAGTATGCGTGTGAACTCATTGCGCAGTATGCGCTGGAGTATGGTTATTCGTATGCACTTGAATCCGCCGCTTGTAGAACCAGAGCAGGCTCCTGCAAACATAACGAACAGAAGTATCGGCATGAGCTGAACGGGCCATGTGGTGTAGTCGCAAGTTGCAAGACCTGTAGTGGTCTGAAGTGAGATTACGGTGAACGCGGATTCACGGAACGCAAGTTCCAGTGTTGTGGAATTGTCGGAAAAATAGAGTGCTGTTGTGCATATTCCTACTGCCACAGCCACTATTATGATGTAGCATTTTAGCTCCATATCCATGAAGAACCGTTTGATTCTTCCTTTCAGAATTGTATAATAGATGAGGGTGTAGTTTACTCCGGATATGAACATGAAGAATGTGAGCACATATTCTATGAGCGGAGAGTTATATACTTCGTGGAGCAATGCGCTGTGAGTGCAGAATCCGCCTGTAGCTGTTGTTGTGAATGAAATGTTTACAGCGTCAAAGACGTTCATTCCGCATAGCAGCAATGATGCTATGCAAAGGACTGTAAGCAGAAGATATACTGTGCCTATCCATTTTGCTGCAACGCTGATGCGTGGGTGCACTTTGTCGTGAATCGGTCCTGTTGATTCTGCAGCAAAGAGTTTCACTTCTCCCACTCCGAAAGCAGGAAGAATGGCTATGGTGAAGAATATTATTCCGATACCTCCTATCCATTGTGACATGCTGCGCCAGAAAAGTACGCCTTTAGAGACGGAGTCTATGTCGTTGATAACGGTAGAGCCGGTAGATGTGAATCCGGACATCGTCTCAAAGAAAGCACCTGCTATGTCGGGGATGCATCCGTCTATGGTGAATGGAAACATTCCGACAAGCGTGAATATAATCCATACTAATGACACTATTATGTATCCGTCCTTGCGGCTCATGTTTTTGCCAGCCTTTCTGCCTATTGTCAATCCTGTCAGTCCAAGGACGAGGGCAAGGCACATTGGCCAAAAGAAGGTCATTATGCTTTCTTCATAGAATAATGACACGCATAAACAGGTTGCAAGCAGTCCTGCCTCAATAAAAAGGAGGATACCGAGTATCTTTGCAATGAGTTTCCAGTTCGGCACTTTTGTTGTTGTTTTTGTTTGTTCTTATTTGAAGTATTTGTCAAGTTGCTTCAGTGTTGAAGCAATGCAGAAGACAACAACCTTGTCTCCTTCTTGCAGTACTGTCTTACCAGAGACAAGTTCACCGCGTCCGTTTCTCACCATGCCACCAATGTTAACACCGCGTGGCAAACCGAGATTCATGATGTTGGTCTTTGTCACTCTTGAGCCTTTCTTCACTATGAATTCCGCAACTTCTGCATCTGCCACATTGAGCATCTTTACATTGTCAACATTGGCTTTCAGCATCATTTGGTATATATGGCTCGCGGCAATAGTTTTCTTGTTTATGATTGTACCCACGTCAAGGTCTTCTGCCATATCGAGATAGGCAAGGTTCTCAACTTGCGCAATGGTTCTCTTTATGCCGCGCCGACGCGCTGCCACGCAGGCAAGAATATTTTCTTCGTCGTTGTCGGTGAGTGCGATGAAGGCTTCAAGTTGGTCAAACCCTTCGTCGTTGAGTAGTTCCATGTCATGGCATTCGCCGTTCAGAACGAGCGTTCTGCTCTTAAGCAGTCTGTTGAGTTCTTCACATCTTGCAGGGTCGGGTTCAATGACTTTCACATCAAGGTCGTCGCTCAGAGCCCAATCTGTGCGAACGGTGAGTTTTCCTCCTCCTATTATTACGGCGCGCTTGACATTTGGGTAGTCATCCTTGCCCGAAAGGTGGCGGATGGAATTTATCTGGTCGCGTGTGGTCATGAAGAATACGAGGTCGCGAGCGAGTATTTTCACATCTCCGTATGGTATTACCGTTTCACCGTCGCGCTTGATTGCGACAACCTGGAACTTGTGTCCGTCCATTCCTATTTCTCGCAGTGTGCGTCCGATGAGCATATTGTTCTCGTTCTTTATTTCTCTGTCAAGTTTTGGATGG
>JAFTTD010000118.1 GCA_017466965.1 Bacteroidaceae bacterium | reverse complement strand
TGTTATGCCATATTGTTCCAAGATGTCTCTTGTGATTTCTCTTTCTTTGCAAATGATGCTGATCTGTTCTACTATGTTCTTTAGTTGCCTAATGTTTCCAGGCCATTTATAGCTCAAGAGAAGATCGCGTGCGTCATCTGTAATGACTATTGGGTCAAGATGGTACTCTTCTGAGAAATCTAATGCGAACTTCTTGAATAGCAATTCAATATCCCTTCCTCTTTCACGCAAAGGTGGAAGTGTTATTGGTATTGTGTTCAAGCGGTAGTAGAGGTCTTCTCTGAATTTTCCTTCACTGATTGCTTTTTGCATTTTTATGTTTGTTGCTGCAACTATGCGAACATTAGTTTTTCTTACTTCGCTTTCGCCGACTCTTATGTATTCGCCAGTTTCAAGCACCCTGAGCAATCTTGCTTGAGTTGCAAGAGGGAGTTCTCCTACTTCATCAAGAAACAATGTTCCGTTGTTTGCCGTTGCAAAATAACCTTCTCTTTCTCCAATTGCTCCAGTGAATGCGCCCTTTGCATGTCCGAACAGTTCTGAATCTATTGTGCCTTCTGGAATTGAGCCGCAATTTATTGCTATATATTTGTTGTGTTTTCTTTTGGAGTTGTCATGGATTATGCGAGGTATAATTTCTTTACCTACTCCGCTTTCACCAACAATCAGTACAGAAAGATTTGTTGGAGCTATTTGTATTGCCACGTTTATAGCTCTGTTTAATCCTTCCGAGTTTCCTATTATTTTGTATCGTTGCTTTATCTGTTGTATGGCTTTTATCTCCATTTCTTCTGTTTTTTTATTAGTGTGGCAAAAATACTTAATTTTTTACGCAAATGCAAGGCGGCTTTACTTTTATTGGAGTTAAAATACAATTTAGCGTATATAAGGATTGTTTATTTTTTCAAAACCTATAGTTGTTGAGGGTCCATGTCCGGGATGTACTGTCGTCTCACTGTCTAATGTTGATAGTTTAGACTTGATGCTGGCTGATAATTGCTCAAAGTTTCCGCCTTGAAGGTCTGTTCTTCCTACGGAGCATCTGAATAACGTGTCTCCGCTGAACAGTTGTTTTTCTTTTTCCGAATGGAAACAAATTCCTCCGGGGCTATGTCCTGGGGTATGGAGCACTGCAAGTTCGCTGTTTCCGAATTTTATTGTTTGTCCGTCTTTCAGTGTTGTGCCTATTGGGGTGAGCAGGTCCTCATTTGCAAAGGCTTGTCCGAAAAACATGTTTATTTGTTGGTTGAGGTTTTGGTACAGCGGTATGTCGGCTTCATGCATTTCTGTCTTCAGCCCATACTCTTTGGATGCAAATCTGTTACCCAGTATGTGGTCGAAATGTGCGTGTGTGTTGAGCAGATGAACTGGGGTCAATCCGTTTTTTTGTATGTACGATTTGATTTCTTCCCATTCGAACTCGTCAAAGCATCCGCAGTCTATGATGACTGCTTCTCCTGTTTCGTCAGACACTATATAAGTGTTTTCTTCTATTGGGTTTACTGTGAACTTTTTTATTTTTATCATGGTGTATTAAGGTTGTTGGGCTTTTTATTTGTTTTTGACTGTTACATGCACTATTTTTTTTGTCATGAAGAATTCTTCTTCAAAATAGGAACTGATGTCCCATGTAGTGCAGATATTTTGCATGCTTGCCATTTCTTTTTCTAATTCTCCGCCTTTTAATGCTATTATTCCGTTTGGCAATGAGTTTTTCTGTTCTTTGCCGATGTTTTTTCTTGCAACTTTCATTAAGTCAACTAATGGCATGACCGCTCTTGTCACTACGAAGTCATAGGTGTCTTTTATTTCTTCTGCTCTTGCGTGTGAGAATGTAACATTTTGCAGCCCTATGGCTGATGCTACTTCTGTTGCAACCTTTATTTTTTTCCCGATGCTGTCCACAAGGTGGAAATGTGTTTCCGGGAACATTATAGCAAGTGGTATTCCGGGGAATCCTCCACCGGTGCCAAGATCCATTATCCTTGTGCCTTCACGGAAGTTGATTATTTTTGCAATGCTCATGCAGTGTAACACATGATGCTCATAAAGGTTCTCAATGTCTTTGCGTGAAATAACATTGATTTTAGAGTTCCAGTCATAATACAAGTCGTATAGCTTGCTTATTCTTTCTGTCTGTTCTATAGTTAGATTGTTAAAGTATTTGTTTATTATTTCCATCTTCTGAATGATTTTCAATGTGTATTGTTTTTTTTGCAATTAGCTTTCTTTGTCTGGCTGCCGCTACAACAGTATGTCTTTCAGCTCTTTATATGAGAGTGAAATGGTTATGCTGCCTACTGAATATGGTGCTATGTCGTATGCATTATAGTGAAAGCGTATGCTATCTTCTTCGAGTGCGAAGTTTGTTGTGACATACATCTCCTCAAATTCCAATATGCCTTCTTCCCAGAGGTCTTCGATGCTTTCTGCACCTCGGCTTTCCATTAGTTTCTCTGTTAGTTTCTGGGCAAGAATCTTTTCTGTGTTGTTTCTGAAGATGTCTTCTTTGTGGATTTTGTTTCCTGTTTGGGAGTTGAAACATATCAGAGTAGTGATTGTTTGAGGATGTGCGCCTCCCAGATATATGTCTTCTGTGAATGTGTATATTATGATACCGTCAAATCCGTATTTTGCTCTGCCTGTTGCATGATTGAATTGCGGTATGTTAATTATTGTGGCTACTTCAGTTGTGTCAGTCTCTTTCATTAAGACAATCTCGTCGTACAGTTCTGACATCTCGTTTTCAAAGTCGGTTGTTTTATTTTTCAAATACAGGTTTACAGTTTCCGTTGTGTCTGTAAAATCTGTTTTAAGTAGTTCTTGTGATATTTGCTTGTTGATATAATTCGCAATATTTTCGTATGTGGGTTCATTTGCTGCCATGAAGTCTAAGTCTGCGCTTGCTTCATAAACGGTTATGAACTTTTCTTTTTTACCGGCTATTTTGTGTGTTGTATCCCTTTTAGCCGTTACAAATTCTATAGGATACCTGTTGCTGATTATGTCGCACGAATTTAGTGCTACAATCAGCAATGAATATATGTATAGTTTGAAAAGCTTTTTTAGCGTCTGCATCATTTTGGTGATTATTATTTTGCAAAATTAGCAATAAAGTGCGAAGAAAAGTGTTTTTGGCATGGATTAATTTGTAAAATGACAAAAAGGAAGGTTGCCATGCTGTTCCAAAAAG
>JAFTTD010000117.1 GCA_017466965.1 Bacteroidaceae bacterium | reverse complement strand
TTTTAGCACCGATAGTATGTCTCATCGGCTACCTATCTGTTATTGTATCAATACTTTATGCGGAGAAAATGGGGAACGTTATTATCAAGGAGTAACGTTTTTATCGGGTAGTTACTTTATTAACAATAAGAACAACCTTACGGTTCTCCAAGAGCTTCAACAATAAGTTTTACCTGGGCTGGTGTATATGTGCGGCTATGGGGAATGTAGCCGTGAGCAAGCAGTTGTTCATTTAGGTGCGGATAGATGTCTATCCAATGCATCAGTTTTCGGAATGCAGCACGAGGGTGCATTTCGGGACAATACATTTGTGCCAACTCGGTTCGTCCGTATGTACGGATTCGGAAACCGGTTCTAATAACTTCCATGGAGGATGACAAAGATTCACTGTTCATAGCCAAAGTATATTGTTATTTCATCTTTAATTACATTACAAATGTACTTAATAATTCTGATATAACCAACTGTTTTTCAAAGAATAACGCACCATAAAGCACACTACATAACACTAACCGACAATCATAGTTTCTGATATTGTATCTTTGTAACTGAAATAACAGCTGACCTCTCTCAGCAAAAGGAATAAAACAAAAATACAAGGAACTATGACGATGCCCAATGCCCCACCCTAAGACGCCTAAAGAAATAAGGCATTTGAGATTTTTAAAAAACAGTATTTACCTAAATCACTATCAGAATATGAAAAAAGAAAAGTGGAAATTCATTATCAACCTCATCACATCAATTCTAACTGCAATCGCAACATCTCTTGGTGTTAGCAGCTGCATGTAAGAGATTCGCTAATCGTTAATCGCTAATCGTTAATCATTAATCTTTAATCAAATTATCATCTTATGATTCGTTACAAACTTTACAAGAACAACAACCAGAAGTCGGCTTACTTTGGTAAATGGTACGGACGTGCCGTAAGTATTGAAACAATTGACACCTTGGGACTTGCCGAACACATGGCAAGCCACAACTCACCGTATTCAGAGGGTGTCATCAAGGGTGTGCTAACCGACATGATAAAGTGTATCAAGGAGATTGTGCTCGACGGCAAGAGTGTCAAGCTGAACGATCTCGCCATCTTCTCATGCGGCATCAGATGCAGTCCTGCTGATAGTGCCAGCGAGTTCAGTGTCAGCGCAAACATCAATGGTGTGAGACTAAGAGCACGCGCAACCGGTCGCTTGTCAACATCCAACCTCAATCTTGCAGCTCAGTATAAGGAGCACGGCGAGTACAGTGTTCCAGAATCTGAATAAGAAACATGAGAAGGATTACACTTATAATCATGCATTGCTCGGCTACTCCTCCAGGGAGTAGCCTGAGCTTTGAAGCCTGCAAGGCAGACCACATAAAGCACAGGGGATTCAAGGACATCGGATATCACTACTACATCACTCGTGACGGAGTGCTGCATCACGGCAGACCGGAACACCAGATTGGGGCACACTGCAAGAACCACAACCGCCATTCTATCGGTATCTGTTATGAGGGAGGCATTGATGAAAACGGGAAACCGGCAGACACTCGCACACCAGAACAACTGGCTACCTGGCACACTCTACTCACAGTGCTTACAAACAGATATCCAAGGGCTTTAGTGGTGAGGCATCGAGACTTGAACCCAGATAAGGCTTGTCCGGGGTTTTAGAGGAAAAGGGGAAAGGGAGAAGGGAAGAGTTAGAAGTGAAAAGTGAAAAGGGAAAAGTTAGAAGATAAAAGTGGAGAAATCTTTACTTTAAAATACTAAATAAAAAGGCGGCGCATCCGAAATGGTGCGCCGCCTTGATATTAGTTGAAAAAGTGTTTAATTACTCTTCTGTCCAGTCCATCTTTGTCTGGCGAACATAGCTCTGGTAACGCTTCTTAGCCATTACCTCAGCCTGCTGGAAGAGTTCCTCTGCCTCGTTTGGATAAGCCTTCTTAACAGAGAGGTAACGAACCTCGCC
>JAFTTD010000116.1 GCA_017466965.1 Bacteroidaceae bacterium | reverse complement strand
TGCTTCCACTGGTGGAATGCGGCTTAGGCTGTGTGCTGGGATATAAGCACCGATGAGAACGGTGGTTAGTATCACGGCATAGACTATTGCCGAAGTGATGATGAAGTGCTGGCTGAAGTCGGACACCCAGGTTGTGCCTTCGTCAATATTGCCGGCAAGGATGCCGAGGTACAGGCCTTCCTTCAGTGCATACTGCAGGTAGATGAAACAGCCGATGATGAATGATGCCGTGGTGAGGATAGTTGCTTCGCCGAGAATGAGACGTACTATTCCGCCGCGTGTGGCACCGAACGAGCGCATGATGCCCACTTCGCCACGGCGTTGTTTGGTCTGCAACCAGAACGTACCTATCACTCCGAGACAGAGGTTGGCAAGGAACAACACTGCGAGTATGGCGTATGTCTGTACCACTCCCGTGTAGCCGAAGCTAAATTCCCTTTCTTTGTTAAGGTCGCTCATGGTCTGCACCTTGGTCAGTTCCAAGTGGCCCGAGCCATAGCCTTCTCTGATGCGGCTGGCTATTTTGTCATGGAACTTGTTGATACTTTTTCCTTCCTTCAGACGTACTATTAAATTAGGAGCGCCAGTCAATGCCCATCTGGGACATTCAAGGACAAAGTTCTGGTTACGGCAAAATGATTTTACTTTAATGTTTTCAACCACACCGATGATTCTTCTTTTGAGGTTTGGATCGATGGTGTTTGTATGCCAATCAGTTAAATGGAGATATTTCCCCATGGCATCCTTTGGCGAGCCAAAGTACTGTTCAGCTACGCTGCGAGAAATAAGTAACCCTTCATTTGTCCACAAACCAGAATCAAGCTCTTCTGTTGTCATATTACCGGCAATTAGCTTGATGCCAAATGTGCTGAATATGGGATTGCCCGGATAAGATTCTATACGTGACAGACGCATGGTTGTCTCTTCTGATTGTATCGTGTCGCTGTAGAACGTCATTGTGGCGTATGTGCTTGTTGTGGGAAGATAACCAGCGGAAATTGCTATTTGCTCAATCTCGGGAAAATCATGCATGAGCTTCTGCTTCAGTCCGTTGATATTCTGGTTGTTTTCCTCAAAGCTGCGCTCTATGTTGTCTGTTTTGTCAAGCGTTACGAGGCATAGGCGGTCAACGTCATATCCTGGCGGAATGCACTTGTCGTAGATGGAAACGATTACAGGATCGAGCACCGCCCAGCACAGTATGGTCACAAGGATGAGTTCGAGGAATAGCCATACATTGCGCTTACGGCGCGACCACAGTGATTTGAGGGCGAGGGAACAGTCCCCTCCCAGATTCCCCAAAATGGGGAGAAGCGTATTGTTGGTTGTTTTGTTTTTCATTGTTGGTTGTTTTTGTCGGAGTAATCGGAGTTTTCAGAGTAATCGGAGTCCTCAGAATACTCGGAGTTTTCAGAATACTCAGATTATTCAGATTTCTCCGATTCTTCCGATTTCTCTGATTTCTCAAAATTATTCATTCTTTTCATCTCTCTTCATTCATCGACTCCACTATGGGTTTGCGTAGCGAGAGCCATGCGGGAATGAGCGCGGAGAGAATGTTGAGCACTACGCATACGAGGAATGCGCTGACGAATATCGTTGGCGAGAAAAGCATTTCTCCTGTCACAAGCGGAACATCACCGGCTGCTATCATTCTGTCGAAGAGAGTGAAAACCGTTGTACGGAACAGGAAGACTACTATCCAGGCAATGAGCAACCCTACTATGCCGCCTATGACGGTGAGGATGAGGTTCTCGTTCAGCACCTGACGGAGCAGATTGGACCGTGTGGCTCCGAATGATTTTCGGATACCCATCTCTGCCAATCGCCCTTCCATGCGGCGCGAAATCATTCCGCTCAGGTTCAGTGACGGAACAAGCAAGAGGGCAAGGACTATGATGAGGTACTTGCGGATTATGTCAGCCCAAGTGAATTCCTCCTCGTAATTAGTGTCGAAGACGCTCTGTATGTGGCTTATAGGAAATCGGAATACAGACATCTTGTCGCCATTTTTGTTGCTCGTGTTGAAGCGGGCGATGGCTTCCTGAATTTCTGTGCGCACATCGCTTGCGTTGTATCCGTCCTTTGGCATAATGACTGCACATCCACGATATTCATTGTCGGTGTGGGCACGATAGATGTCGGAATAGGACAATGAGGCGAGCTTGCTTCCTGTCTTCACTACACCCACTACATGGAGAGTGTCGTTTTGGAAACGTATGTCTCTGCCTACCACACCTGTGTCCTTGCCGAAGAGTCCGCGCGCCAGTTCGTCGGTTATGACAGCAGAGTTCGTCTTGCTTTCCAAGTCGGCTTGCGATATTGGACGACCTTCATTGAAACGAAACTCGTACATGCGGAAGAAGTTTTGATCCACATTGAGGCTCATTGCCGTTACCTTACGCCTTTCGCCTATGGGGGAAGCATAGTCTGATGGAGGGTAGCTCTGCACTATTGTGTAGTAGTCTATGCTGCTGAGTCCGTCAAGAATCTTTATGTCTTTATTAGAAGGAGGTCCCTGAGTACTCATGATTCTTCCTATCTCCTTGTTTTCATGTTCAATGGTCATAAAATGTTTCTCGTAAGTGATATATTTGAGATAACATATCTTGTCGCGGTTAGTCTCGGGGTATATGTTGGCAATCCTGATATAGTAGATGATAGCCATGATTGTGATCGATGCTATGGCGAGTGCCGTACCGGCAATGTAGATGCCGGTGAACAGACGGTTCTCGCGAATCATCGCAAAGGCTTGCTTGATTATTGTTTTCATTGCTGTTGGGGATTAGTCGGAGTTTTCGGAGTTTTCGGAAAAATCGGAGTTTTCTGAAAGCTCCGATTTTTCGGATTATTCCGATTATTCAGAATACTCAGAATATTCGGAGTTCTCAGAAACTTTTAAATCTTAACTATTTGCTTAATTCATTCTTCCCTCAGTGCATCTACTGGCGGTATACTGCTGAGGCGCTTGGCTGGAATGCTCACACCGATGATGACCACGGCGAGGATGATTAGGTAGATAATGGCGGAGACTATCAGGAAGTGGTCGCCGAAGGTATTCACCCAGTCAAGGTTGGAGGCGCTCTCTATACTTACCGTCAGCGGAGAACCGTCTTCGTTCTCCATCGAGTTGTAAAATCCGAGATTGAGCCCTT
Organism: Bacteroidaceae bacterium; assembly: GCA_017466965.1. The sequence goes on along the minus strand of JAFTTD010000116.1, from coordinate 1,463 downwards.
CCTTGATGGCATATTGAAAGTAGATGAGGCAACCTATGACAACGCTGGCTGTAGCGAGTATTGCGCCTTCGCTGAGAATCATGCGCATTATGCTGTTGCGGCTTGCTCCGAACGAACGCATCACGCCCACTTCGCCACGGCGTTGTTTGGTCTGCATCCAGAATGTACCTATCACGCCGAGGCTGAGGCTGAAAAGAAAGAGCGCGGCAAGGGCGATGTTGAAGCGCAGTTTGTTGGTGTAGCCGCTGTTGTATGAGTTTTCATCCATGAGCTGGTCGTAGGAGATGATTCTGTTGAGACCAAAGCAACCTACAGCGTAGTTGTCCTTTGTCTTTTCCCTCACCATGTTGCAGTATGCTTCCACATTGGCACCGTCCTTCAGGCGCACGACTATAGAAATGAAACTTCCTCTTTCTGGTGCAAGACGTGTGAATTCATTATGACGGCTCTCGCTGGTGCGCACATCGTCATAGACTCCGATGATTCTCAGCGGATGATTGTATGGATGGTACTCATCGTGTCCGTCAACTACCACCTTGCGGTTATTGTGATAGTAAAGATATTCGCCTACGGCATCCTCCTTGCCGAAGTACCACTTCGCGGTGCTGCGGGAGATGACAATCACATTGTCGCCCGTACCGAACAGGTCTGGGTTCTGGATGTAACGTTTAGTGTCCTCTTCGCCGTAAAGCATTTTGATTCCATGAGTTTCGAGGAAAGGTTCCCCCTTGACGAAGGTTATGTGGCGGACGTATGCCGTAGTGTTTTGATTTGGCTTATTCACTTGCTCCATCACTGATTTTGTTGTGTCTGAATATAAAATATTGCTCTGCCCTCCCGGACTCTCAAGATAGCGTTGTCCCATGGTACATATATACTCCACATCGGCGGTGGCGAAGTCTGCCTTGAAACGCTTGATGAATTGTTCCTGCAGTTCTACAAAGTTGTCGCCTGGTTTGTATAGCGAAGGGTCTATGCCCAATCCCACTAAGCACAGACGCTCTTTGTCATAGCCTAACGGCAGATTCTTGTAATAGAGGGTGACGATGACGGGGTCGAGTACCCACCAGCATACTATAGTGACGATGATGAGCTCGGCAAAGAGCCACGCATTGCGCTTGCGGCGTGACCACAGTGATTTGAAGGCGAGGAAACAGTCTCCTCTCAGATTCCCCAAAATGGGGAGAAGCGTATTGTTGGTTGTTTTGTTTTTCATTGTTGGTTGTTTTTTTATCGGAGTAATCGGGGCTTTCTGAGTTATCGGAATTATCGGAGTATTCTGAGTATTCTGAGTACTCAGATTATTCTGAATATTCTGAAAACTCTGATTATTCTGATTTCTCTGAATGATTTATTTTTCATCTCTTCTCATTCATTGACTCCACTATAGGGTTGCGCAGTGAGTGCCATGCAGGGATGAGGGCGGAGATGATGTTGAGAATGAGACATACGGCGAAGGCGAT
>JAFTTD010000115.1 GCA_017466965.1 Bacteroidaceae bacterium | reverse complement strand
CCTGAACCACATGCCTGTGCTTGACGCTCATGCTCATACAGCGCCGTTCCATAATCGCAAGCTGAATGTCATATCGGGAGTTCTGTTCCCTGTGGGAATAATATTGCTGTTCCGAATGGCTCATTTCAGAAGACGGTTGAGGAAAGACCTGCGCACAATAGTAAAGGCTGGTGGGCTTCTGGCTCAGAGGGCTGAAGAGCTGGCTAATAACAAGAAGTAAGGACGCTATGTGCTTGCGCAATATAAAATATATGATATAAATAAAAATAGATATATATGGAAGATTTCAAATTCAGTACGATAGAAGAAGCTATCGAAGATTTCAAGCAGGGGAAATTCGTCATTGTGGTTGATGATGAAGACCGCGAGAACGAGGGTGACTTCATTACTCCGGCTGAGATGATAACTCCCGAGAAAGTTAATTTCATGCTTCAGGAGGGTCGTGGAGTGCTATGTGCGCCCATAACCATGAGCCGTGCTGAAGAACTGGAACTGCAGCATCAGGTGGAGGATAATACTTCAATGTTAGGAACACCGTTCACAGTGACTGTTGACAAACTTGAAGGATGCACAACTGGTGTTTCTGCTCACGACCGTGCAGAAACAATCAGGGCGCTTGCTGATCCATGTTCCACACCTCAGACATTCGGACGCCCTGGACATATCAATCCATTGTATGCACAGGACAAGGGTGTGCTTCGTCGTGCCGGGCATACGGAAGCATCTATAGACCTTGCGCGCCTTGCCGGACTGCGTCCTGCTGCGGCACTTATTGAAATTCTTAATCCAGATGGAACAATGGCGCGCATGCCTGAACTCATAGCTAAAGCTAAGGAGTTTGACATGAAACTCATTCAGATTAAAGACCTCATAGCATACAGACTGCAGCATGAATCGCTGGTTGAAAAGGGTGTAGAAGCTGACATGCCTACAGAACATGGGCATTTCCGCATCATTCCGTTCCGCCAGAAAAGCAACGGACTTGAGCATGTGGCGCTTTTTGTTGGTGAATGGGACAAGGATGAACCAGTGCTTGTCAGGATGCATTCTTCATGTATCACAGGAGACATCTTCGGCTCAAAGCGCTGTGACTGTGGCGACCAGCTTCACAAATCAATGGAGCTAATCAGCAGAGAAGGAAAGGGTGTTGTGGTATATCTTAACCAGGAAGGTCGTGGTATAGGGCTGATGAACAAGATTGCTGCATACAAACTTCAGGAGGAAGGGCTTGACACGGTGGATGCAAACATTCATCTTGGTTTCGATCCTGATGAGCGTGACTATGGAGTGGGGGCGCAAATTCTTCGTGAGCTAGGTGTGACAAAACTTCGCCTGTTGACAAATAATCCGATAAAGAGAGTCGGACTTGAAGGTTACGGTTTGGAGATAGTTGAGAACGTCCCTATCGAAATATGCCCGAATGAGTTTAACGAGCGTTATCTGCGCACAAAGAAGGAACGCATGGGGCATACGCTTCATTTCAAGAAGTGAAAAAGGGAGTGGAGTTAAGTTTTTAATTATGAATTATAAATTAGGAGTTAAGGAGTTAAGAAGTTAAGGAGTTAAGTTTTAATTATGAATTATGGCATTGCGTAATAGAAGCAATGCTTGCGACGACTGCCGGTTTATCGGCACAAAGGAGTTCACGTAGTGTCCACACCT
>JAFTTD010000114.1 GCA_017466965.1 Bacteroidaceae bacterium | reverse complement strand
TTGATTAAAAGAAACAATACAAATTACTATCTTGCAGAAGGTACAAATACAGTGTCTGTAAAAAACATGTCAACACTGACTTCTGCGAATGTAACTGAGGATATGGTTTGGCAGTTTGAGTCAGGAGGAACAAATAATTATTATATAAAAACTATTGACCCGAATAGTGACACGCAATATTATATGCAGGCGCCAACAAATTCTTCTGTTGCGCTTAGCCCATCAAAGCCTGCAAGTTCTTTTGCGTTCTCAACAAGCGGCAGTAACATAAGGATGAGGTATAATTCAGGTAGCAGGTATTATATATCTACGAATGGGACAACAGTTTTCGGCGCTACAAATGGAAATAGTCGTGATTTTACATTTTATCCAGTGACAATAGGTGCAGGCGGAGGTACTTCTAAGGAGGAAACAGTTGTTCTTAAAACCATTGATGATGTAACTTCTCAAGTCTCAAAGGTGCAGAATATCAAGCGAAACGATTTCATAGATGTTCTTGTTACTGTTTCGTATGTACCTGATTCAGAGAACGGATACTTCAAGTTTGTTGTGGACGGATGGAGAAAAAAAGAGTTTGACATTGAGTTTGAATAGATGTAACGAATCATGGACTTGAGTCTATGTTTCAAAATAATAGAGATATGATAAAACGGTTTTACATAGCGTTTGTAGCAGTTCTGTTGATGACGGCTTGCACGGATGAAGATATTGTTCAGCAGGAAATGATAGGGACAGACATTGTTCCTGTTACTTTAGACTTCATGTCTGCGAGGAGTGAAAATATAAATATTACAACTCGTGCAACAATGGACGAAGTCCCTGAGTCCCGAGTACAAAACTTTTATCTTTACTTTTTTGTTAACGGTACCAGAATTTATTCACACTATTTTGATAGCAGTAATCTTGAAGATACTGAAAATGCAGTGATAAATTCTACGTATAACAGATGGTGGCGGCAAAATAAAACAGATGCGGACAATGCTTCTGATATCACTCATGGAACAGTGAGGGCGCATGTGCCGTCTGCAACAGGGGCAACGCTTTATATGATAGCCAACATAGATGCGGACATGGTGAACATATCGCCTGAAAAACTGAATCTGATAAGTTCTGAGCAGGAACTTGAGGAACTTACTGCATCGATGAATCAGGAGATTACTTCACGAAATGGTTATTTCCCTATGGTCGCTAAAGTTGAAGGTGTGACTATTAACCCTAATTCTGGTTCCGGAATACTTAAAAATGGTAATACTGTAGAAGCTGTTTTAAGACGATTGGATGCTAAGGTGCAAGTTAATGTAAGAGTTGCAAAAGGAAATGCTTTTTCATCAACGGTAAATGGGGTGACAACGGTGCAGAGACTGAAAGATTTTGTACCAGTTTCGTGGCGAGTAGTGAATTTGCCAAAGAGCTGTTATGTTCTCGAAAATCCCGCAGATTGCAGCAAGGAGTTCTTTGATAGTGAAGAAACAGCTTTTGAAACGGAAGAAGATGTTACTTTCCAGTATGTTAATGCATCTGGAGCAAGCGCAACAGCCTCAACTAAGCAACATGGGTTCTCTTTCTATATGCTGGAGAATCGTCCGGAAGCTACTGCTTCTGTTGAAGGTGATTATCATTTAAGGGCAATGAGGCAAAAGGAGGCTTCTACAGGGGCTTTCACTGATGATGAAAATGACAAATGGGTTTATGCTCCGGAAACAGCTACTTATCTTGAAATTAAGGGTGAGGTGAACATGGATGTTGATGTGTCGAGCGAGGCGGCTGATCAGTTCCTGACTGCAGATGTGACTTATTATGTTCATTTGGGCGATTTGAAAACAAGTTTAGACAATTATAGTGTTGAACGCAATACTTTTTATACCTATACAATAACAATTAAAGGAGTAGATAAGATTACAGTTGAGGTGGAAACGTCTGCAGATGGTGACCCGACAGAGGTTGTTGAAGACAATGCCGGAGCAGAGGGACATGTTTATATAGCAAAAGAGAGCATATTTACTTTTGATGCGCATTATGGTCAGAGAGTATTCTGTTTTGATGCAGAACATATAACTTCAGAAAGCATTACTTGGTATGTGAAGACTCCGTTTGGAAAAGAAGGTATGCCTCCAAGCCTTAACGGTGTGGACATACCAGCCGGATATGATTACAAGTGGGTGCAGTTCATGCTCAACAAACTGGAAACTCCTGCTACAGGAGAGAATGCAGGAAATGAGATTTATTCTCATAAGAACAGAGCTTATCCGGGATATAAAAATAACCCGTATAATGCTGAATCAAAATCATTGATGGACGTGATAGCCTTCACGCAGTTCATGAAGGAGGAGAAAATAAAATTGGATAATCATCTGAAGAATCCTGAGAATGTGGCTAATACGAGTGCTTTCCGTAAGGAATTTGATGCTGAATTGTATGCATTATATCCAGATAATCCTGAGAAATATTACAGATGGCGCATCTACTTTACTATTTTTGTGGATGAATTTTACTATGATGCGCATCCGATAACAGGTGAAGTGTCAGCGGACTTATGGAAGCAATTTGTTAATAAGCCAAACCGTATTATACATATTCTCTGCGACAGTCAGATGAGCCTTGATGTTTCAAGTTCTGCAACCGGCA
>JAFTTD010000113.1 GCA_017466965.1 Bacteroidaceae bacterium | reverse complement strand
GGCAAAAGACGTTGTTGGCTCGTATTCAGGATTTGCTGCCCCTGACAACGAGTTGGTTGCAGCTCTTGACGCTGCAGACTCTGACATTGAGAAATTTGACCTGCTGAAAAAGGAAATAGGATATGCGAATGAATATGTAATTGTGAACTCTGCTAACAAGAGTGATTACGATGAGGCAATAGCTGCAGCGCAGTCTATATACGATAATGGAAACATAGATGGTGTGGACAATGCCATTGCTGCTATGCAGAACTTCAAAGTGCTGGATTATGAATATGTAGCTGCAATTTACAATAGTGAATATGCCATCGGTACAACATGGCAGGGTACTACAAACATTAACAACAGCGAACATTGGGACGGCAATGCGAATACTACATACTTTGACTTTAGCCGTTGGACTGGTGATGCTGGTGTGAAGGAGTTCTATCAGGAAGTCACTCTGCCTGCAGGAAAGTATGTGCTGAAAGCATCCGGACGCTGTTCTACTACAAATGGAACAAACTGCTACATTAAGGTTGATGACATGATAGCATATTTCAATGTGAAAGGCGGTAGCGGTTATGGAATTGACAAAAGCGGTAAAGCCAACTTCTCTGCAACCGGCAACTATGCCAATACTTCTGGTCGCGGATGGGAATGGAGATTCATTGAATTTGAACTTGCGGAGGAGAAGACTGTTAAGATTGGAGGAGGATATACAATCACCGACAGCCACAGTCCGCTTTCGTGGGCAGGTGTGACAACTCCTGTACTTCTGAAGTCGGACATGAACGGTGCTTATTCGCAGTTGGAAACAGCTCTTACAGAATATGAACCGATTTGGAATCTTAACGTTGAATATGAAACAACAATCTATCCTTCATATCAAAGTAAATTAGAGAACAGGGAATATGAATCTACTCAGCAAATAATAGCAGATATAGAGGCGCTGAAGGCAGCATACGACAAGTATATATACGACAATGCCTCTGATGAACGCAGTCTGATATATACAGGCTTGATTGCTGATGCTGCTTGTGACAAGAATGACGGCTGGCCTGGAAACGGACGTACAACCAATAAAGGCGAGCATTGGAGTGGTGATGCTTCACGAGTATATTTCATTCAGAACCATGAAGATGAGGCGGCGAGAAAGCAGACCATAACATTGCCATACAAAGGTTTGTATTTGCTTAAGGTTGCTGTAAGAGCTGCTGTTTCAGGCGCGTATGCTGAAATCATTGTAAACGGAAAGAGTTACAAGACTACTGATATACACGGACGTACAGGTGGAACAATTGCTACAGACGGTACAGAGTGGAGCAGTGTCGAGGAAGGTATAGCTGCAGGAAAGACTTTTGCCAACAACGGAGCTGGATATGGATGGGTTTATCAGAACATATATGTTATGGCAGAGACTGCCAATGCAGAATGTGCTATTTCAATAAACCTTTCTAATAAAGACCAGGGGCGTGAAGGCAATTGTGGAGGAATGCAATTGTATTATGTCGGCAAGAACATTTCAGTGGAAGAAGATGGTGTAATTAAGCACTATGGATATTATGAGAATGGTTTTGCTTTGACTCAAGGTGTTCACGACTTTACAGAAGCAGAGGCAAGTGGTGTGGCATTGGATGTATCAGCAAATCCAAACATCCTTATTGTTGCAAACGATGGTCAGGTAAGCAACACTGACAATGTAATTATTGACGGTGAAACTGAATCGTTTGTTCTTAACGAAGGATTTTCATTCAAGACAATGTCAGACTTCTATGCTGCAAGCGCATCATACGATCGTGAGTTTGCAAAAGACACTTGGTTGTCTGTATGTCTGCCGTTTGATTATGACGTTCCAGAGAATGTTACAGTAGAAACATTGCTGGAGGTTGATTTTGACAATCAGATTTTCTTCTTCGGACGAGTGGATAAGATGGAAGCAAACCGTCCGTATATAATCAAGAACGGAACAGAGACTGCTGCCGTGTTCATGAGCATGGAGGGCGTGACAGTAGTGGAAACTCCTGAATGTATGACGGTAGAAGTTTATTCTTCGACAGCAAATAATGATGATGTTGCAAACGACTTGGCTTCGATTGTGCTGTATGGCGACCTTGAGAATCTGAAGAACAACCTTTACCTGCCGACAGTTGGCAAGAATGGTTCAGTGATTGAATGGACTTCAAGCCATCCGGAATATCTCAGCAACGTGGGTGAAATTCTGAAGCAGAATTCCGGAAGCAAGCAGAAGATTGAACTTACAGCAACTGCAACCAAAGGTAAGAGTATCGCTACTCGCACTTACGATATTTCTATATCTGAGAAGGAGGAATATGTGGGCTATCTGTTTGCATATTTCAATGGAAACAGTCAGTCTCAGGAACAGATATGTTTTGCATTAAGTGATGACGGATTCAATTATACTCCTCTGAACAACGGCGCTCCAATCATTTCTTCTGATACTATAGCATTGAAGAAGGCTGTACGCGATCCGCACATCTTGCGAGGAGAGGATGGATACTACTATATGGTGGTAACTGATATGCGATCATCTGACGGTTGGAGTTCTAATGACGGACTTGTTCTGCTTAGATCTTCAAATATGACAGACTGGACTGCTACGGCAATAGACTTCCCTACAAGATGGCCTGAAAGATTTGATGCGACAACACTCACTCAGGTATGGGCTCCACAGACCATATTCGACCCTGAAACAGGAAAGTATATGGTTTACTATGCTATAGGCGAGAGCGGAAAGAACTACATAACT
>JAFTTD010000112.1 GCA_017466965.1 Bacteroidaceae bacterium | reverse complement strand
GACGCTCTACAAGAAATGGGAAAGGATTTCAGAATTATGAGCGATAAGAAACGACACACCATCTGGATCGATGACGATATCTGGCGGGAACTGCTGTGTCTCTATAAGCGGGACAACTGCTCCACCCAAAATGAGTTCGTAGAGAACGCACTCAGGTTTTATATCGGCTATCTGAACACGAAGAATTATTTTTTTGCCGTTGCTGCATTCAGCATGAATGTGAATTTCACTACCCATCATTTCTGTAACTTTGATATTGGCGCGGATAGAATCAGGAGTACCGTCTGCACAGATGATGAGGTTTTCAGGGCGTACACCAAGAGATACCTTTGCGGGGATATTATTTTTCTTTAAAAGTGCATCGTTGATAAATTCAGGTACAGATATTTCAGCATTTTCAACTATTGCCGTATATTTGCCATCTTTCTTTTTAAGTTCTGCGTCAAAGAAATTCATCTGTGGAGTTCCGATAAAACCGGCAACGAAGATATTGGCAGGGTGGGTGAATAATTCCTGGGGAGTGCCCACTTGCATTACATAACCGTCCTTCATGATTACAATACGGTCGCCTAAGGTCATAGCCTCAGTCTGATCGTGAGTTACATAAACAAATGTGGTCTGAATTTTTTCACGGAGCATGATAATTTCTGCTCTCATCTGGTTACGAAGCTTTGCATCAAGGTTTGAAAGAGGTTCATCCATAAGGAAAACCTTGGGCACTCGCACAATAGCTCTGCCTATTGCAACACGCTGACGCTGACCGCCTGAAAGCTGCTTGGGTTTACGTCCGAGAAGTTCGGTGATGCCTAAAATTTCAGCTGCACGACACACTTTTTCATGGACTTCTTCATTGGAAACTCTTCTTAATCTGAGACCGAATGCAATATTTTCATATACACTCATGTGAGGATAAAGTGCATAGTTCTGGAAAACCATAGCAATATCTCTGTCCTTGGGTTCCATGTCGTTTACAACATTTTCGCCGATTGTAATTTCACCATCGGAAATGTCCTCAAGTCCTGCAATCATTCTGAGAGTTGTTGATTTGCCGCAGCCCGACGGACCTACCAGTACAATAAATTCCTTATCCTTTATTTCAAGATTAAAGTCATGAACAGCGACAAAACCGTTGTCGTACTGCTTCTTGACATTTTTTAAGGTTACTTCAGCCATAATAAAATCTTCCTTTCCGAATTTTAGCCCTTAACGGCACCGCCTGTAACACCTTCAACATAGTATTTCTGCAGCGCCATGAAGAGCGCTGTTACAGGAACAGATACAAATAATCCGCCTGCACAGAATATTGTAAAATAACTGTTGATATGCTCCTTGTCCAGCCATTTGTAGAGGCCGACTGCAACGTTATATGCTTCCTCGTGACCGAAGGAAATGAGGGAAGCGTACATGAAATCTCCCCAGGGAGCGATAAATGCCATCATAATTGTATAGATAATGATAGGCTTTGCCATCGGCATGATGATTCTGAAGAATACGCGTGCTCTTGAAGCACCATCAATTCTTGCTGCCTCGTCAAGAGACTTCGGAATTGTATCAAAGAATCCCTTTGCAATGTAATAACCCATACCTGAACTTGCGGCATAGATAAGAATAAGTCCAGGAACGGAGTTTTCGCTTGTGAGACCAAAAAGTTTCAGGATAAAGTATGTGGCAATCATGGATAAGAATCCGGGGAACATTCCAAGTACCAGCATAACAT
>JAFTTD010000111.1 GCA_017466965.1 Bacteroidaceae bacterium | reverse complement strand
GTAATAGGAGTTCCGCTTGCGACAACTGAAACTTTAGTTTCACAAAGACAAACTCACAATATATGAAGACAAGAATAGGAATGGGATTTGACGTTCATCGCCTTGTTGAGAATCGTGAACTATGGATGGGCGGCATTAAGATTGAGCACTCCATGGGTCTGCTAGGCCATAGTGATGCCGACGTTCTTATCCATGCTATATGCGACGCTATACTTGGAGCGGCAAACATGCGCGACATAGGCTTTCATTTCCCCGATACAGCAAGTGAATACAAGAATGCAGACAGCAAAATCCTGCTCAAGAAAACAATTGATTTAGTAAAGGGAAAAGGATACACAGTCGGGAACATTGATTCTACAATTTGCGCCGAACGTCCTAAAATGAATCCTCATATACCGCAAATGAAAAATACTCTGGCCAATATCATCGGCATATCAGAAGATGATATTTCTATTAAGGCTACAACAACAGAGAAACTCGGATTTACAGGAAGAGAAGAGGGAATTAGCGCATACGCTGTAGTACTCCTTGAGAAAGCCTAAAAAAAAGGATAACAAAAGATTTTTCAAAATCTATATTCTGCTGAACGGCAAACAAATTGCTACCGTTTGAAAGCAGTTCATATTAATCATAAAAACGACAAAAGAGATAGTTGCCTTTAAGCATTTGTCACTTTTGTCGTTTTATTTTTTACATTAAAAGCATATACAATTATGCTATACCAATAAAAACTCTATATTTATCTTATTTCCCTGAAAAGGCAAAGCTGATTGTTTCTTCAATCGTAGAATTCAAGAACTTTAACGTGTGTTTCCACCTTGTCCAAGTCAGGAAGTTTCATATAGTCGCCATACTGAGTGGTCAGTAAAGCATGGCTGTTCCATGGGACAGAAAGCTCTACACCTTCAAACACATGCGTTGTCAACGGGAAAATATCTTTCTCGTTATATGTGATATGGAATTGTATGCCATAATCGTATGTCAGTTTACGCTTTGGCGACAAACTGCTAATAGCTCTCAGCAAAGGAAAAGTAAATAGTCTGTTCATCTTAGTGATAAAACGTATCTTTTTCATTGCTCTCTGCAAATTGCCTGCAGTTCTGAATATCTTGAACGTATGTCCTTGCAAAGGTTCTGCCACCATGTGAGTCCACATTGCCTGTTTAGAGAATGGGAAAATGTCTATATATACACCTTTTTCCTTAAACACCTTGTCGTACGGGCTCAACTCCTCAAGATAAGAATTCTTGTCTCTCAACTTTGCGAAGAAATAAAAATAGTTCGGATCTGTGTCGTTGTTCTGCAGGACGATACTTGAAGGCAGTTCACCAGGAAGTATCTCCATAAGTCTTTTGTAATCATCATAGAGAAGTGCCACATCAAGATCGTCATCCCATGGAATGAAACCATTGTGTCTTACTGCTCCCAATAGCGTACCGCCATACAGAAAGTACGGTATATCATGTTTGCGACAAATTCTGTCAAGTTCAACAACCATGGAAAGCATCCTTTCCTGCTGACGTCTTAATGGCGACCCTTCGGGATTGAATCTTGCCTTGAGTTCGGCAGGACTGAATGAATCAGCTGAATTATTCATACTGTACTCTTGTGGTTTATTTATTCATTTATTTAAGTTTTTCAAGCTCAACTCTATGGAATCCAGAAGAACGTTTTCACATCACTTTGCTGCTACAAACAACTCCAATGGATGTTTCATTCAACACGTTAGTCTGAACTCATGCAACTTACCTTTACTTACAAAAGTTGAATTCTTATAATATGACTTTGTGCAAAGTTAGTCTTTTTTTTCCTTGATTTTATCTTTTTTACGTGTCCTTTTTGTGTTTTCTTTCACACAGATGTAAGATTTCTCTCTTTTATTGTTACTTTTGCATATAAAGTAAAAATATTTATTTAAGAACTATGACTATTGGTTATACAACAGGTGTTTATGATCTTTTCCACATAGGTCATCTGAATCTGCTGAAGAATGCGCGCGGCATGTGCGACAGGCTTATTGTTGGCGTAACAGTTGATGAACTTGTAGCCTACAAGGGAAAGAAATCAATGATTCCTTTCGAGGACAGAATTGAGATTGTGCGAAGCATTAAATATGTAGATGCTGCAGTGCCGCAGTATGATATGGACAAGCTGTCAGCATGCAAGAAGCTGGGAGCTAAGTTCCTTTTCGTTGGAGATGATTGGTATGGTACAGAGAAGTGGAAAGAATACGAGAAGGAATTTGAAGAGGCTGGC
>JAFTTD010000110.1 GCA_017466965.1 Bacteroidaceae bacterium | reverse complement strand
TATCAACTTTACAGAACTTGCAAATACTATCTATTCACACGTTAATGAAGTTGCTGACGCAAATGCAGTAGAAGCTACATGGGAAGATTCTCTCGGAACTCACAGTGTATATTCTGACTATGGAATTGCTGCTGTAGCTGTTAAGCCACTTTCATATGCATTTGATCCTGGTCAATTTGTTAATCCTGATTACATGCCAGGTTATGGACGTGTAAAGGATTTGCTTAACAAAACTGTAGATGAGGCAGTTAAGAAAGTTGTAAGCATTCTTCCTAACTTTGACAAATTTGATATAGAGGCTCCAAAAATTAGCAAGATTGAAATTAAGGAACTTGATGAAGATCTTCTTGCTAAGTTCAATGTGGTTATTAAGGATACAGTACAATATAGATTGAATATGACTGTTCCTGTTGACGATGTTATTGTTGAGGATAGAGATATTCCACTTGAAGGTCAGCATGTAACTATTCCAGCACAGCATATTAAAATTCCAAGTGAATTACATCCAGAGGATTCTACCGAAGTTGAAATACCAGCTCAAGATGTTTTAGTTGATTATATTCATGTTATAGTTAAGGGTGATACCATTGAAATCAATGATGTTGAAATCAATGAAGTTCTTGAAATACCAGTAGAAGTCTCTTATGACATGACAGATGCGATTAAGGACCTCTATGGTGACATGACAGGTTCTATCAAGGATGTTAACAAGATGCTTGAAGATCTTGAAGGATTCATGGATGACATCAATGAAATGCTTGATGAACTTGAAGAAATTGCAAATATTGAAACTTCTATTGAAGATGCTGCTGAGAATGTAAAGAAGAGACTTAATGATTATCTTGACAAACTTAATGCTAAGTATACTACATTAATAAATGGTATAAATTCAAAACTCCAGCCAAACCTTCTCCTCAATACAAAGAGTGGTTTTGCATCATTGAGTTCTGTTAAGAAAGTGCCTACAAAGGTTCGTGGTACTGATATAGTAGTTGTTCCAACTTCATATACAGCAGAAATGCTTGCTCCTGCATGTAAGAAATTTGTTGTTGTAACAAATGTTTACAAAGGATCTGTTGACTCTTATTCTGATGCAACTTGCAAGTCAATACTTGATGAGGCTAATAAAGACCTTAAAAATGTACTTCCTGGTCACCAGAGAACTGTTTCTGTAAAGGGTAAGGCAGGATATATTTATGAAATAACATATTCTGCAATGGACTATAGCGGAAAAGTTTCAACAACAAGACATTACGTTAAGTTTGTAAAATAATATTTAGAGAGTATTCACTTTAATGTAGCAGGGCGAGAATCAACCCTTGACTTTCGCCCTGCAGATAATAAAAATAATAGTTATGAAACTTAAGAATATAATATTGTCAGGTCTTGCAATGTTTGCTTCATTAGGTGTAAATGCACAGGAAGCTGCAAAGACTGAGTACGTATTCAATCCACATTGGTACGTACAGGGCCAGATTGGTGGCCAATATACACTCGGTGAGATTGGTTTTGGTGATTTGTTGTCTCCAAATGTGCAGCTCGGTGGTGGATATAATCTTAATTCAGTAGTTGGTTTCCGTTTCTCTGTTAATGCTTGGCAGAGCAAAGCTGGTTGGGAAACAACAGATGGTGCAACATACGATTGGAACTGGAATTACATTGCTCCTAATGTTGATGCAACATTCAATCTTACAAACCTTTTCTGTGGCTATAATCCAAACCGTCTCCTTAATGTAGGTGTGTTCGCAGGTTTTGGCCTTAACGTTGCGTTCGGTAATGATGATGCAAAGGATGTTAATAATGAACTTCTTAATGTATATAAGTTAACAAATGGCTATCATCCACTATATTACCTTTGGGACGGTACAAAGGCACGTCTTCAGGGACGTATCGGTGCTACTGCTGATTTCCGTTTGAATGACAATCTTACTCTCGGGCTTGAACTTCAGGCTACTACTCTTAACGACCGCTTTAATTCAAAGCGTGCTGGCAACAGTGACTGGTATTTCAATGCTCTCGTAGGTGTTAAGTATGCATTCGGTAATACATACTCTACTCGTAAGGTAACTCCTCCTGCTCCAGTAGAGAAGATTATCGAGCGTGTAGTTGAGAAGGTTGTTGATCGTCCTACTACAAATGCTGCTGCATTTGTACCACAGGCTGTTGAGTCACTTCGCCGTGACGTATTCTTTACAATCAGCAGTACAACAGTAACTGTTAGTGAAATGCAGAAAGTAAAAGAGATAGCAGATTATTTGAAGAAGAATCCTAATGCAACAGTAGAGATTACTGGTTATGCAGATAAGGGTACAGGTAATGCTTCTATTAATAAGCGTCTTTCTGAAAAGCGTGCTAAAGCAGTTGTTGATGCTTTGGTAAAGAACTATGGAATTAATGCTTCTCGTATTAAGTCTGATAGCAAGGGTGATACAGTTCAACCGTTTGCAGAAGGTATACTTAACCGTGTAAGCATTTGTGTCGCAAAGTAAATTTATTTATCAGCATAAATAAACAGCAGTCATCATTTTTATGATGACTGCTGAATACTTTTAATTTATGAAGAAATTTTTACTCAGTTTTTTATTTATATCTTACACTTTTTTTATTAATGCTCAGCTGAATGGAGATGGTTATTATCGTGTCAAAAATGCAGTTACGGAGCGTTATATTATAGTACGTGATAATAAAGGGAAAATAGATGTTGCAACAACTTCTGCCGATTTAGGGGCTGTAGAGTTGTGGAAGAATTTTTCTAATGTTGTTTCTGATCCTGGTTCTATTCTTTATATTCAGAAAACAAGTAATGGGGCTTATCGTCTTAAGTCACAAGGAACAGATACATATGAAATAATTGGACACGACCTTCTATTGAAACAAAATAAAGATGGAAAGACATACAAAGCTTATCAATCAATGAATGGAAATGTTGTATATCTTTCTGATTCCGAACACGATACATATTATGAAGACGGCAAGTTAAATACAAATGACAAAGGAACCAATTACCGTAATTGGTATATTATGCCTGTTAGTAGTAACAATGATGAATACTTTGGTATAACTCCTGAATTTGAAATGCAAGATGGATATTTTTATTCCACTTTTTATGCGTCTTTTCCTTTTGATTTTGTTTCATCTGGTATGAATGCGTATTATGTTACAAAGGTAGATAGGGGGATGGTTGTTGTTGATGAAATTAAAAATGGAAAAATATCTTCAAATACGCCAGTCATAATTAGGAGTTCTTGTAATTCTCCTGCTGATAACAAAATAGAAATATATAATAATTCAGCATCTGCACCTAAGCAAAATTTGTTGAAAGGAGTTTTTTTTAATAATAAATATAGAAGAAATAGAACTGCTTATAACCCTAAGACAATGAGGGTTTTAGGGAAAATGACTGACGGCAAATTAGGATTTATTACAGCTGATTTTGATTATTTACCTGCTAACAAAGCGTATTTGGTTGTATCAGAAGATTCTCCAAGTGAAATGCCGATTGTTACATTAGAAGAATATCTTTCTGATATTTCTGATATTAGATATGATAAAACAAACAAATGCATAATATATAATGTGTTGGGAGTTAAAATTGCTGATGATATAAGTGCTTTGAATCAACTACCTAAAGGCATATATATTGTAAATGGAAAGAAATATTATAAACCTTAAATATTAATTTATGTGTAATCGTTTATTTTTAACATTTATCATTTCTTTGTGGTGCAATTTATTTGCATTTTCACAAACTGATAATTCAGTCAATTTGTTTATTCCTAACTTTACGCATCAAATAGGAACAGAACAAATTATTGATGTGGAACTAAGTTCACCAGGTGAAAGTAGTACATTCACAGGTTTCCAATTTCATCTATATCTTCCAGAAGGAATTAGCGTGGTAACAGATGAAGACGGTTTTTCACTTGTTGAATTGTCAAGCCGTACCAGTTTCCGCAAGCATTCTCTTGACTGTGTTCTCCAGCCAGATGGTTCTTACATGGTTCTATGCTATTCAACAAACTTGTCACCGTTCTCAGGTGACAATGGTTCGGTAATGACAATAACCTTGAAGTCAGACCCATCTATTTCTTCAGGTGATTATTCAGTTGTTTTGAAGGATGTTGTTCTTA
>JAFTTD010000011.1 GCA_017466965.1 Bacteroidaceae bacterium | reverse complement strand
CATGTTTCCCATGTCACGGCTGTCAACAAGGTAGTTCTTGTTTCCAGCCCAATAAGGCTCTTCCACTATCTCGTCGAAATAGATGTATTCAGACTCGTGGTTGCCGGCATGGTAATAGTCGAAGCGCATTGTCTTTTCATGAAAATACTCTTCAAACTTCACTTCTTGCGCATCGGCAGATATAACTGAAAGGGAGGCCAGTAAGCCTGCAAATATAAAATTCTTCTTCATTATTAGTAAAAGTTGATATGTGTGCAATAACTATTTTATATGGTATGCAAATATAGAAATTATTGGACAAAGGATAAATATAAATATGGTTTCATTTGTATATTTTTTATATTTCGCTCGAAAAGCCGATAACTCCTTTGTATCCTCCGCAAATTATTCTTGCGGAACTTTAATTTATTCAAAATGAAATACAAGAAAAAGGTCATAAGATTACTAGTAACCTTATGACCTTCATATATGTCAGTCTTAAAAACTTGAATGTCTTTCTTTGCTTTTCTTTTTAGAATGCAATGTCAACACCTACTCCCCATGTGTCGTTCTTACGTTCGTAGAGCGATGCCATGCCAATCTTGTTAGCCTTTACATCGTGGTCGCCATAGAAAGAGTGCATGTAACCTGCGTTAAGAGTGATCTTTTCATTTACCTTGTATGCGCCACCAATACATACAGCGTAATTATCAATGTTGAAGTTGA
The DNA here is from genome assembly GCA_017466965.1 of Bacteroidaceae bacterium. The sequence goes on along the minus strand of JAFTTD010000011.1, from coordinate 6,392 downwards.
GGTCAGACATTTCGTTGTCTGCGTATCCATAGTTTGTATGGCGAACACCTGCGCTTACGAGCCACTTGTCGTTGATGTCGTACTCAGCTCCGAAAGAAGCCTCCCATGTGTTGTCAGAAACTTCTGTTGCAGAACCTTGGCATTTAACATCAGTATCGAAATACTGGACATAGCCGGCGCTCAAACGCAATGATGGAAGAAGGTGGTACTGTGCACCGAGTGAAAGGATTGCCGGGATGTCGTTGCGAACTTTTGCACCGTCCTTGTAGTCAGCAAATTGAGCATCTACGTTAGGAGTGTTGTTTGATTCGTTTTCATATTCAATCTTTGTGCGGAACTCGTACTTTGCTCCCAAGTTCAAACGTCCAAGGTTCCAGTCAACGCCAATGATTGGAGTGAAACCTATTGCGCTCTGTGAACAGTCAAGAATCATGTCTGTCAAACCAGGGTTAATCATTGAGCCAGGCACTAATTGTCCGCCTGTGACTGCGCCCATAGCCATAATGTTCTTTATAGCTCCTTCGTAAGCATTGCTTGAATATACACCGCGTACACCGCCGAATACAGCAACATTGTCTGTTATCTTATATGTTCCGCCAAGCTGAAGACCAAAGAGATACTGTTCGCCTGTAAGAGACTGTTCCAATGAATATCCTATGCCAGTCTGTGCGAGAGGACCGCCAATCATATATTCAAACATTCCGAGACCATTGTCGAATTCACATTTGCCACCGCCACCTGTTACTCCGAATGAAGCTGATACAGACCATTTGTCGTTGATTACGTATGCAGCGTGGATAGAAGGCATTACTGGAGCGAAAGCCTTACCTTTGAATTCCTTTGTTGTAGCGCCATTGTTTGCAATACCTGCAGCGAAAGCTGGTGAATTTGCTGTCATGATACGCTGCTGAGCAGCCATCTGCCAGTTAAGAGAAAGATGCCAGCCCTCTGAGAGGAACGCTGTTCCTGCAGGGTTGCTGTAAAGACCATCAATAGCAATCACACCCTCACGAGCCGGATTGCGAAGATAAGCTGCACTCTGGTTTGTGTTTGTTAAAAGACCACCTGCGAATGCAGAACTTGATAAAACAAGTGATAAAACACTTAATAAAACTTTTTTCATCTTTTTGCACATTTTTTTAATTCGAGTGCAAAGGTAAAACAAATTCTGCACATAAGCATAATGTCTGAGCATTTATTTTAAAATTTTTTGCTCGTTTGGATGTTTTGTGTGCAAAAAAGACTGTTGCTGAGGCTTTAATAAATCTTTTATGTGGTAATTTTTACTGATATTATTCATGTGAAAATTTTTTATGCTAATAATAATTCTCCATCTTTGCATAAACAATAATTATAAATTTGAAATAAGTTGAGAATATGAAAGATTTTGTTTATTATGCACCCACAGAGGTGGTATTCGGTGAAAAATCTGAGGAGAAAGTAGCTTGTTTGGTGAAGAAATATGGTGGCAGCAAGGTTTTGGTGCATTATGGCGGACAGAGCGCCATAAAGTCAGGCTTGTTTGACAAGGTATGTTCTCTGCTGAAAGAGGGGCACATTGAATATGTAACTCTGGGCGGAGTGGTTCCGAACCCACGTTTGTCGAAAGTATATGAAGGAATAGAACTCTGTCGCAAGGAAGGTGTTGATTTCATTCTTGCAATCGGAGGCGGCAGTGTGATTGATTCAGCCAAGGCCATAGCCTTCGGCGTGAAGTACGATGGCGATGTGTGGGATTTCTATCTTGGTAAGGCAAAGGCTGACACTTGCCTCCCTCTTGCAAGCGTGCTCACCATTCCGGCTGCAGGCAGTGAGATGAGCGAGTCGAGCGTTATCACTAATGAGGAAGGAGACGTGAAGCTTGGATATTCAAATGACATTTCTCGTCCGAAATTCGCCATAATGAACCCTGTTCGCACTTTCACCCTTCCGCCGTACCAGACTGCGGCAGGTGTGACTGACATGATTATGCATACAATGGAGCGCTATTTCACTCATGATGACGATATGACGCTGACTACAGAAATGGCGGAATCGCTGATGCGTACACTTATGGACTGTGTGTTTGCCGTATTGAAGAATCCTGAAGACTATCGCAACCGTGCTCAGATTATGTGGGGAGGAAGCCTTGCTCATAATGGACTCACCGGTTGTGGAGTAACTGACGACTGGGCTACTCACCAGATAGAGCATGAACTGAGCGGCATGTTCGATGTTACCCACGGTGCAGGGCTTGCTGCCGTATGGCCAAGTTGGGCGAGATATGTATATAAGGAGAATGTGAGTCGTTTTGTGCGTTTTGCAGTGAATGTCATGGGCGTACCTAATGACTTTACTAATCCTGAGGCTACTGCGTTGAAGGGTATTGAGGCTATGGAGCGTTTTTATCATGCTATAGGAATGCCTATAAATATACATGAACTCATAGGACGTGAAATAACCGATGACGAAATAAAGGAAATGGTGCGTAAATGCAGCCGTAACTATAAAGCAACACAGGGTAGATTCAAAGTACTGAATGCTGATGACATCCAGGCGATATATGTTATGGCAAAATAATAATAATGATTCATGAAATATTTTGGACTATAAGTTTCAAGGAACTTGGATATAGACAAATATAAAAGATAATTCTTTAAAAAAGTCTTCTACAAAAACATTCGAACATCATTCGTTTGCTTTGTTGAAGACTTTTTTCTGTTCTTTCCTTGTAATATTAAAGATATTCCAGAACCATGCTCACTGATGTTATCTCAAACCGATAATTCTGTTGCATTTATTAGATTGTTTTACGTATGAGAATGTCTTGAGGAAATCGTATTTGCGAATTTTGAATTATATATTTTTGTCGCTCCTGACTTCTATTAGATGGTAAACATCCTTTTCCTCTCCCACAACCCAAACGACATCTCCTAATTCGAGAATCATGTCTGGCTCAGGACTCAAAAGGGTTGAACCATCTTTCTCTACTCCTACGATGAGACATTTGTATGTGTTGCGTATTGAACTGTCTTTGATGCTTGTTCCCCAAAAAGGAGAAATGGAATTTATGACAAATTGCTTTATATGCATCTCGCGTTTTTCTATGTTATTTTCCTCTGCGGCAGATGATACCTTTTCCACCTGATATGCAAATCTTGACATTTGTTCGTCTGTACCAATCACCTGAATTGTGTCGCCAGGATATAGTCGTACATTTCCACCAGGGATGTTTATTCTGTGTCTTCCTCGAATGATTGATGCTACATGTACTCCATATTTGTTGCCTAAATTCAATTCGTAGAGCGTACAGCCAGCCCATAGGGAGTCTGCCGGAATTGTAAAATCAGATAAATGAAGATCGCGCGACAACAGATTGCCTTCGTATTTGGGACGTTTCTTTCCTGTGAATTCCGCTTGTATTTCCCGTAGGTTCAGATTTTGCATGAATTTTCTTTCCATGCTGACAGATTGCTTTTTAAGTCCGCGAGATAATATCATAAGAACTACGAGCACCAGTGCTACGGCTATCAGCAGAAGAATTGAAGCATTGAAAAGGCTTCTGATTATAAAAAGAACGAATCCCACGCCAATCATGACACGAAGAATAATGATTGACACCAGGGGAGCGCGGTTAAAGCGATTGTCCTGCCATAGCATTTGAAATTCAGAGCTGTGTATTTTCTTCATTATGATGGTTCTCAGAAATGGAGAGATACATATTATAATGAATCCGGCACCGAACCATTTTACCCAGTTTTCTGGCATTAAGGTTTGCATTACAGGAATAACGAATCGGAACGACAGCCATATGACGGCAATACACAATACTGAATATATCGCTACGATTCTACTAATTTTAATCAGCAGGCTATGCCAGTAATTTTCGTTGTTCACGGTCTGTGAACCAGATGAATAACGGTCAAGTGTGTATTTCCACTTCTTTGGAAGTATTCTCTCCGTTATGCGGTATGCCGGATTTGCTAACCTTATCATGTATGGTGTCAAAAAAGTTGTTATCACAGACACAGCTACTACTATAGGATAAAGAAAATTGCTTGTGATATTAAGGCTAACGCCAAGAGCTGCAATGATGAAGGCGAACTCCCCAATTTGTGTAAGACTGAAACCACACTGTATAGAAGTTTTCAAGGGTTGTCCGGACAGAATGACGCTTCCCGTTCCAAATATCGTCTGTCCCAGAATTACAGCCAATGTGATGACAATGATGGGCCAGACATATTCGGATATCATGGCAGGATCTACCATCATGCCTACTGATACGAAGAATATCGCGCCGAACAGGTCCTTTACTGGTGCCACAAGCTTTTCAATGTTTTCAGCCTCAATAGTCTCTGACAGGATTGACCCCATGATAAACGCTCCGAATGCAGGAGAAAAACCCACTTTGGATGCCAATACTACCATACCGAAACATAGTGCCAATGACACAATGAGCAACATCTCACTGCTCATGAGTCGCTTCAAACGTTTCAGAAACACAGGGATAAGGAATATGCCGACAACAAACCAAAGGATAAGGAAGAAGATAAGTTTGAGTATGCTCATAATCATTTCTCCTCCTTCGAAATTCTGACTTACAGCCACAGTGCTTAATATAACCATCAGGACTATTGCAAGAATGTCCTCTATTATCAGTATGCTAAGTACAAGACTTGCAAAGCGGTGACGCAAAAGTCCAAGTCCGTCAAAAGCCTTATAGATTATTGTGGTGGAGGACATTGCAAGCATGCCTCCAAGAAAAAGGCAGTCTGTGGAACTCCATCCGAAACTCTTTCCAATCCCCATGCCTATCATTGACATGCACACTATGATGCTACAGGCTGCAATAACCGCCGCACTGCCAGCCTTGACAAGCTTTTTGAAACTGAATTCTAATCCAAGTGCGAACAGCAGGAATATGACACCTATCTCGGACCAGGTATGTATGCTTGTAGTGTCAATGACAGATGGTGTATATGAAAAATGCGGACTCGCAAGAAATCCGGCAACTATGTAGCCAAGTACCAGTGGCTGTTTAAGCCACTTGAAAATGAGAGTCATGACTCCGGCGCAAATCAAGATGAGTGCCAGATCGCTGATAAGAGGATTTAGTTCAGACATAGTATTCACTGATTTAATGCAAATGTAAGGCTTTTTTACTTATTATGAATTCAGATATAGGAAAAATAAGTACTTTTGTAAATCAGAAAGATACTTCTGTCTAAGCTTACATTTTAAACATTATTTTATGAAAGATATGAAATGGAAGAAACTTTCTTCCGAATATTTAATAGAACGGCCATGGCTAACTGCACGTCGTGATATGGTGGAGCTACCTGATGGCAGAGTGATGGACGAATACTATGTGCTTGAGTATCCTACGTGGATTAATGTCATTGCCGTTGACAAAGATGGAAATCTTGTTTTAGTCAGACAATACAGACATGCATTGGGGATAACGAACTTTGAATTGGTTGCAGGCGTTGTTGAGGAAGGGGAAGACCCGATGGAGGCTGCCAAGAGGGAACTTCTGGAGGAAACGGGATACACTGGTGGCAAATGGAGTGAGATTATGGTTCTGTCGCCAAATCCTAGTTCTATGACTAATGTCTCTCATAGTTTCTTGGCTGAAGGAGTGGAGAAGACTTCCTGCCAGAAACTTGATGAGACTGAAGACATTGAGGTGTATGTGTTCACTAAGGACGAAGTCAAAGACATGGTTTTACGGGGCGAGATGATGCAGTCGCTTATGGTGGCTCCGTTAATGAAGTATTTGTTCGTTAATTGAATACAGAACAATCAATCTTCATCCATTCCGTTGAACATGATTGTGCTGAGATACTTTTCTGCACGGTCGGGGAAGACAACCACAATGTTGCCTTTTTCAAGGCGTTCAGCTGTGCGCAGTGCGGCTATCATGGCTGCACCACTGCTCATGCCTGCGAATATGCCCTCTTCTGCTATTATTTTTCTTGCCATCGCAATTGCTTCTTCGCTTTCAATCATCTCCTGTATGTCTATAAGCGAAGGATTGTAGATTTGAGGAACAATAGCTTCCTCCATGTTTTTCAATCCCTGAATATAATGTCCGCGAGTAGGGTGGGCGCAAACTACACGGATGTCTGGTTTCATGGTGCGCAGAAAGCGTGACAGCCCCATAAGGGTTCCCGATGTGCCAACGGCACATACGAGGAAGTCTATCTGTCCGTCTGTCTGTTGCCATATCTCTATTGCTGTTTTTTCGTAATGCGTCAGATAGTTTGCTGCGTTTGCGAACTGGTCGGGCATAAAATATTTGTTTGGATTGTCAGCAACCATGCGGCGAGCCAGTCGGATTGCGCCGTCTGTTCCTTCCTCTGCAGGTGTGAGGATAACCTTTGCACCGTAAGAACGGATTATTTTTCTGCGCT
>JAFTTD010000109.1 GCA_017466965.1 Bacteroidaceae bacterium | reverse complement strand
TCTTGTGTGCCTGACTGTCATTCGGACAGTAATGTTATATTCAGGCGGCTACAGCGACGGTGCTCCACCTCTTCCCATCCCGAACAGAGAAGTTAAGCCCGGCCGCGCCGATGGTCCTGCACCGCAATGCGGGAGAGTAGGTCGCCGCCGTTTTTCTCTTGATGTTCTTCCCTTCCTCTGGAACTTGTGTTCCTCAGGAGGGGAAGGATTTTTTTTGTGGGTGTGGGTGTCCTGTCCCTCTCGTCCGGAACGGGCGGCAAGTGAAGCCGGAGTCGGGAGTACTGTGGCTATGGTGCCCTTGTACTTGTAGTGCCTGTACTTCCTTTTGTCTCTGGAGTCTTCTGTCTCTATAGTTTCTGCTATCTCCGCTGTCTCTATCAACTCTATGGTATATATTTTTATTCAATTTAAATGCCGCAATAGAGTCAATAGAGTCATTAATGTCAATAGAGTCAATAATGTCAATAATGTCAATAATGTCAATAATGTCATTAATATTCATAGCATCTATGAATATGGATTTTCTTTGAGGTGTTTGTGGATTTGCATGAAGTTGTTGCTTCCTTAACCAAGTGGTGGCAATGTGAGATAGAGTGTTTGAATAATGCTTTCTGTATAAATGCATTCTATATATAATCATTGCTGTATATACTATTTATCTAGTGTATATTTGTTTTTGATATGAATAGTATATTTTATGTATATCAGTTGTTCTGATAATTGATTTTTTTCTTTTTTTTATTTTACTGCTGGTGTGATAAAATTGAAATAAATGTCATCAAATGCTTTATTTATGAGGTGTTGATAATAAAGCATTTTTTGATTTAAAATGGTTTTCTTATTGATTGAATTCACTGTCTTTTATTCCTTTTTAATATATATAATGCTTTTGTGTTTAGTAGAAATCAGAAATAGGCACGTCTGCAATTATTAGATTACTTTGCTTTTCCTTTTTTCAAGATTTTTCGAACTTGCGATTTATGAAATATCATGTTTCTCAGAATTGTATTAACTAATTTTACTTAATGGTATTGTTGTTATGTATATATTTAATATATTTGTAAAACTTCATGTGTAACTTTAATTATTTATCTATCTGTATATTGTCATAAATAACTGTTTTTAATTTTAATGTAATTATTATGAGAGTTTTTTTCGTGTTCTTAGTTTCAATTCTTTGTGTGGCATGTTCTACTACAAAGAATAATCCTACAGAGGAGGATATGGGTGCATATCTTTTCACTTATTTTAATGATCCTACTCACAGTTTATTCATGGCTGTTAGTTTTGATGGCTATACTTTCAAGGCTGTTAATGACAGCAAACCTATTATCTCGGGCGATAGCATAGCAGATCAGCGTGGTATTCGTGACCCTCATATTTATAGAGGTCCTAACGGTTGGTTTTATATTGCAATGACTGATTTGCATGTGTTTGGCAAACAGCGGGGATTGAGAGATACTCAGTGGGAGCGTGATGACAAGTATGGATGGGGCAACAACCGTGGTATTGTTTTGATGAAGTCTAAGGACCTTATTCATTGGACGCATACAGAGGTTCGTATTGATCAGCGTTTCCCTGAAGAGTTTGGCGAATTAGGTTGTGCTTGGGCGCCAGAGATTATATATGATCCTTCTGTGGACAAGATGATGGTTTATTTCACTATCAGAAAGGAAGCTGGTGGAAGAACAAAGCTTTATTATTCATATACAAATGATGAATTTACTGATTTAGTGACTGTTCCTCAACTTCTTTTTGAATATCCTGATGAGCGTATCCAGGTTCTTGATGCTGATATATGTCCTATGCCTGATGGCAGATATTTTATGACATACGTTGCTCAGGAGAATCCTGGTGGTATCAAGTATATGATTTCAGATAAGATTACTGAGGGTTGGGAGTATGTTGAAGGTCAGATTGACGCTGAGCGTGGCTCTTGTGAAGCTCCAAACACATGGAAGCGCATTGGCGAGGACAAGTGGGTTATTATGTATGACATTTTCAGTATTCATCCTCATAATTTTGGCTTTGTTGAGACTTCTGACTTCAAGACTTTCACTCCTCTCGGCAGATTTAATGAAGGTGTGATGAAGGCTGAGAATTTTGTTTCGCCTAAGCACGGAAGTGTCATACATATTACTAAGGAAGAGGCAGATCGCCTTATAAAGTATTGGGACGATAAGAACAAGAATCTGTAAATCTCCTAAGTTTTAGTATTCTGCTTCTGTGGTACTAATAGAGATGCAGCGCACTGGAAATATGGTTCCGGTGCGCTGTTTTTTTGTTTTCACTGTGCTGTTATAATCATTTCACTGTGCTGATTATTATGAAAATAAGTGTGATGGATTTATAATACCGAATTGTTTGATTTTCAGTGGTGTATGTGCTATTTGACATTTGTGGTTCTCAGTATTTCTTTCAGTTGGCATGCACTGTCAATTATTGCCAATGGTCTGAATTTTTCCAGTTCTTCTCTGCTCCTGAATCCCCAGCTGACTCCTATGTATTCTACTTTTGCATTTATTGCTGTCTGCATATCTACTCCGGAGTCGCCAACATAAAGAATGTCTTTCTTTTCAATGTTGGCGTATTCCGCTATTTCGTTTACAATTGTCGGGTCAGGCTTTGTAGGTATATTGTTTCTTTGTCCCAGTATTCTTAGAAATTCAATATCCGGGAAGTAATGCTTTACTATCTTTTCTGTTGCTTCTTGATATTTGTTCGAGGCTACGGCTAATCTTATACTGTTGTTTTGAATCCACTCCAGTGTTTCTTTAATTTGAGGGTATGGCTCTGTCAGATCGGTGTTGTGTTTGTCGTAGTATTCTGTAAAATCTTTTCTTAATACTCTGATTTGTTCTTCTGTTCTGAAACTTTCGGGCAAGGAGCGTTCCAATAGTTTGTTTATTCCGTTGCCAACAAATCCTCTTATGGTGTCGATGGGGTATGTTGGATGTCCATGTTGACTCAATGCGTAGTTTGTGGCTTCTGCCAAGTCTGCAATGGTGTTTACCAATGTTCCGTCAAGGTCGAATATGACAAGTTTTTTCATTTTTTTTCTGTTTTGCGGATATGCGTTTATTTATTATTTCACGACATAAATTTGTGATGCAAATATAGCGAATAGTATTGTCTGTTTGTGTTTTTCGGAATTAAAAACTTAACTTTGCAGAGTGATTATTTTTTTAAGGTAAAAGTATGCAGAGAAATATAGAGATAATGGACACCACTCTCAGAGATGGTGAGCAGACCAGCGGAGTGTCTTTCGTTCCGCATGAGAAATTGGTTATCGCAAAAATGCTGCTTCAGGAGCTTAATGTTGATCGCATTGAAGTGGCTTCGGCACGAGTGTCGGAGGGCGAGAAGGAGGCTGTCAAAAACATTTGCCGATGGGCAAACATGGTGGGCAAGCTCGACAGGGTGGAGGTGCTCGGATTTGTTGACGGCACAACTTCGCTCGATTGGATAAACGATTGCGGTTGCAAAAACATTAATCTGCTGTGCAAGGGGTCTGAACGCCACTGCAAATATCAGCTGAAAAAGACGCTTGAAGAACATGTGGCTGACATCAGGCGCTCATTGGATTATGCCGAAAAGCTTGGAATAGGTGTTAACATTTATCTTGAGGACTGGAGCAACGGAATGAAGGATTCGCCCGAATATGTTTTCAGATTCATAGAGGCCTTGAAGGACAGCTGTGTCAGACGTTTCATGCTGCCAGACACTCTTGGAGTGCTTAATCCGCTGCTTATGGCAAATTTCATGCAGCAGATGACAATGGGTTTTCCGCAGCTCCATTTTGACTTTCATGCCCATAACGACTATGACCTTGCTGTAGCCAATGTAATGGCAGCTGTGCAGGGAGGATGCAAGGGTGTGCATACAGCCATTAACGGACTTGGTGAACGTGCCGGAAACGCTCCGCTCTCAAGTGTGCAGGCACTGCTGAAAGACCATTTCAATGCCAGCACCAATATAAACGAAGGAAAACTTAATGAGGCGAGCCGCCTTGTTGAGAATTATTCCGGCATAGCCATACCGCCTAACAAGCCGATTATTGGCGAAAGCGTGTTCACCCAAGTGGCTGGTGTCCATGCTGACGGTGATAACAAGAAGAATCTGTATTGCAATGAACTTCTGCCTGAACGCTTTGGACGTAAGCGTGAATATGCGCTTGGTAAGAACAGCGGTAAGGCAAACATCCTGAAAAACCTTGAGGAACTCGGACTTGAGCTAACGCCGGAACAGACACGACGAGTTACTGACAGAATCATTGAACTTGGCGACAAGAAACAGATCGTTACTCAGGAAGACCTTCCATATATCGTGAGCGATGTTATAAAACATTCTGCGCCGGAAGACAAGGTTAAGCTGCTAAGCTATATGGTCAGCACAGCATACGGGCTCAAGCCGATGGCAAGCGTGAAGCTTGAAGTCAATGGAGAAGTATATGAAGATTCAGCCATGGGCGATGGAATGTACGATGCGTTTGTGCGTGCTGTTCGTCATATCTACAGCGACCGCCTGCAGCGTCCGTTCCCTTGGCTTGCAAACTATACTGTGAGCATTCCTCCTGGTGGACGCACCGATGCCCTTGTCCAGACCTCCATCTTGTGGACATACAACGACAAGACCTACCGTACTCGCGCACTCGATGCCGACCAGACCGAAGCAGCCATAAAGGCAACCATCAAGATGCTTAATCTGATTGAAGCTTGATAATTTCTCAACAGATGGTTTTGGCGCACAATTCTTGTGAGGCTTATGCTTGTATTCTCAAACGAGCCCTCGTTTAAATACAAATGAGCCTGCGTTTAAAAGCAAACGAGCCTGCGTTTGTTTGCAGAAACAACTCTTTTTTGTGGCGAGTGGTAAATACAAAAGAAAGGTGGACGTACTGAGATACATCCACCTTTTATGTTTTTATGTAATTGTTTATACTGTATTCTCTGTATATATAACAAGGTTTATTAGTGATAGTAATTCACCTTATCATTACTGTTTCTTGTAAAGTTAGTGATTATTTCTGCATCAAAAGTAAAAACAGTCCAACATAAATAATTATCGGCACTAATACACATATCACAACGGAGTTCAACACATAGTTACCGCCAAATCTGTTAAAATAGTTAAGGAAATCTACCGAACGCATAAAAGCCCAATCACTCCATTCACGGAATCTTCCCCAAGTTCCAATCTTTATACCAAACCAGATAAAGATAAGTGCAAAACTTGTTATTGGTGAACCTAACCAACAATCAAACATTATAGTCCATGATAGCGGTATTAGCAAGTAATAGACAATAATGTTTATTTCATTGTAGGTTATGCCAATGGCTGTTGCTCCATTATATAATGCCCATGCAACTTTTTGGAATATGGATGATACTATTTGCATGGCAATAATTTTTGAGTTTGTGAAAGTAGCCTTGGTTTTCTCCGCATAAATCGGTCAAATTCACCAAACTTATTCTCCAATCCAGCAGCAATGCATATTACTAATAAATACAATAAGCCAAGTGCTAATGCTATTCCTATAAAAATGAATAAAACTCCTATTCCATAAACGGAATATAAAAAATGGCAAAAGAGTCCAAACAAAGCCATTCGTGAAATGCCTAATGCAATTTTGTAAACCTTTTTGTATGTCATAAACTTTCGTTTTTTTTTGAGAGTGAAATAACAATCTTTATACCAAAAATGTTACAATAGGAAAATATGGCACATTTGTCATATAATCCATGTGGTTTTGCTTACCGACTGTCATTATTACCATTAATGACTTTACAAGGCTTGTAAATCCCAGAAGTTCTTTTGTTAAAATACGAATGTTGGATAGATACAAAATAACAAGGGTCTTCCTGTTAAAGAAGACCCTTGATTAATATGTTTGAAATCAGTAGATTACTTGTTGAGTGCAAGAGCCACGTTAACGGCGCAAGCAACTGTACAACCTACCATTGGGTTGTTACCGATTCCGAGGAATCCCATCATTTCAACGTGAGCAGGAACTGATGAAGAACCTGCGAACTGAGCGTCAGAGTGCATACGTCCGAGTGTGTCTGTCATACCGTAAGAAGCAGGACCAGCAGCCATGTTGTCTGGGTGAAGTGTACGACCTGTACCACCACCTGATGCAACAGAGAAATATGGCTGACCAGCAAGTACGCGCTCCTTCTTGTATGTACCAGCTACAGGGTGCTGGAAGCGTGTAGGGTTAGTTGAGTTACCAGTGATAGATACGTCAACGTTCTCCTTCCAAGGATTGCAACACCTTCGCGTACGTCGTCTGCACCGTAGCACTTAACCTTAGCGCGTGGACCGTCAGAGTATGCCTTTTCCTTAACAACCTTAAGTTCGCCAGTGAAGTAGTCGAACTGTGTCTGTACGTATGTGAAACCGTTGATACGGCTGATAATCATAGCTGCGTCCTTTCCGAGACCGTTGAGGATACAACGGAGTGGGTTAGTACGAACTTTGTTTGCCATTTCTGCAATCTTGATAGCTCCTTCAGCAGCAGCGAAAGACTCGTGACCAGCAAGGAATGCGAAGCACTGAGTCTCCTCGCGGAGAAGACGAGCTGCAAGGTTACCGTGACCGATACCTACGAGACGGTCGTCAGCAACTGAACCTGGAATACAGAAAGCCTGGAGTCCGAGACCGATAGCTTCAGCAGCATCTGCAGCGTTCTTGCATCCTTTCTTGATAGCGATAGCTGAACCTACTACATAAGCCCACTTAGCGTTCTCGAAACAAATCATCTGAGTTTCCTCACATGTCTTGTATGGGTCGAGACCAGCCTTTTCACAAATTTCGTTAGCCTCTTCAATAGAAGAAATACCTACCTCGTTCAATGCAGCGAGAATCTGCTTGATACGACGGTCCTGTGATTCGAATTTAACTTCTCTTATCATAATTTGCTTCCTCCTATATTATTCGTGACGTGGATCAATAGATTTAACAATTCCCTGCTCTGGTTTTGTACGGCCGTAAGTACCAGTTACGCTCTTAAGAGCTTCGTCTGCAGGAACGCCCTTCTTTATTGCGTCCATGAACTTGCCCATGTGAACGAATTCGTAACCGCAAACTTCGTTGTCTGCATCGAGGAACATCTTTGTGATGTATCCTTCTGTGAGCTGAAGATAGCGAGTACCCTTAACCTTTGTGCCGTAGAGTGTACCTGTCTGGCTGATGAGTCCCTTTCCAAGGTCTTCAAGACCTGCACCAATCATAAGACCGCCTTCAGAGAAAGCAGACTGTGTGCGTCCGTAAACAATCTGGAGGAAGAGCTCGCGCATTGCTGTGTTGATAGCATCGCAAACGAGGTCTGTGTTGAGAGCCTCAAGGATAGTCTTTCCTGGAAGAATTTCAGAAGCCATAGCTGCTGAATGAGTCATACCTGAACAACCGATAGTCTCTACGAGAGCTTCTTCGATAACGCCTTCCTTAACGTTGAGTGTGAGCTTGCAGGCACCCTGCTGTGGAGCACACCAACCAATTCCGTGAGTCAAACCTGAGATGTCCTTAATCTCTTTTGCCTGTACCCACTTTCCCTCTTCAGGGATTGGAGCTGGTCCGTGGTTAGGACCTTTGGCTACACAGCACATTCCCTGTACTTCTTTAGAATAAACCATATACTTTTATATATTAAAAAAGTGAATAAAAATGTTTTGTAAAATTATTCTTTCGCAAAGTTAAAAAAAGAAATCGGTAATTACTGCAAAAATTATTGTTTTTTTTAATGGCTTTTGGAATATTTCCGTAAAATAAATGCAGCGCACCCTTGCTGTTGCAAGTGTGCGCTGCATTTACTTTTTGTGTATGTTTGTTCTTAGCTTTTTGTTCGGCTATTTTGTTTGTTATTCTTCTGCAAGATTGACTGCAAAGCTTTGTGGCTTTCCTGATTGAGTCTTTCCCCAGATCCAAATAGTCTGGTAGTCTGTGTTTTGTGCAATTCTGAATACTGTTTCAATGTCGCCTACTTTATTGATGCTCTGGTTGTTGACTTTCAGAATTATGAACTTATCT
>JAFTTD010000108.1 GCA_017466965.1 Bacteroidaceae bacterium | reverse complement strand
GTACGGAGAGCCATAGACTTAGGATTCTTAGCACCAAAACTCTTAACAATCTTAGCCCAAAGAAGACGACCAGCACGCATCTTTGCTATTTCCATGAAGTGGTTCATACCAATAGCCCAGAAGAATGAAAGACGTGGAGCAAAAGCATCAATATCAATACCTGCATTAACACCTGCTCTAAGATAATCCATACCATCAGCAAGAGTATATGCCAATTCAATATCAGCTGTAGCACCAGCTTCCTGCATGTGATAGCCAGAAATTGAAATAGAATTGAATTTAGGCATATTCTGTGAAGTGAACTCAAAGATGTCAGCGATAATCTTCATAGAAAATGCTGGTGGATAAATGTATGTATTACGCACCATGAATTCCTTAAGAATATCATTCTGAATAGTACCTGCCATTTCTTCAAGCTTAGCGCCCTGCTCAAGACCTGCATTATTGTAGAATGCAAGAACAGGAAGTACGGCACCATTCATTGTCATAGACACAGACATCTTGTTCAATGGAATACCAGCGAAGAGTGTCTTCATGTTTTCAAGAGAGCAGATAGACACACCAGCCTTACCAACATCACCTACAACTCGTTCATTGTCAGGGTCATAACCACGGTGAGTAGGAAGGTCAAATGCAACAGAAAGACCTTTCTGTCCACTTGCAAGATTACGTCTGTAGAAAGCATTACTTTCTTCCGCTGTAGAGAATCCTGCATACTGGCGGATTGTCCAAGGGCGGAATGGGTACATCATTGAGTAAGGACCACGAAGATAAGGAGGAATACCTGCAGCAAAATCAAGATGTTCCATTCCTTCAAGATCCTCTTTTGTATATACAGGCTGCACATCAATCTGTTCAGGAGTTCTCCAGTTTGCAGAGATGCCGCTGTCTTTTTGCCACTGCTGACCATTCTTGGCCTGTATGCCGGCATAAATGTCTATATTGTTAAAATTCTTTCTTGCCATAATTAGATACCAAGTTTAGCGTTATACTCCTTAAGTGTTTCCAACTGGTTCACTCTTACATGAATAAAGTTTTCAATACCTGCAGCCTTAAGCTCATCAGCACATGCCGGAGCACCTGCCACAACAAACATTGCGCGACCATCAAGAGCCTTGAAAGCAGGAATTGCATATTCTGCATATTCGTCATCACTTGAACAGATAACTACGATGTCAGCACCAGCCTTAACAGCTTCCTCTACACCTTCTTCCACTGTTGCAAAACCAAGATTGTCTATAACCTTGTAGCCAGCACATGCAAGGAAATTACATGAGAACTGAGCACGTGCCTGACGCATAGCAAGATTACCAATAGTAAGCATGAATGCTACAGGCTGTTTAGCTGCGCTTTCTGTTGCAAGACGAAGAGTTTCAAATTCACTTGCAAGACGGCTCTTATCCAAAGCAACAATACCAGCTTCTTCATGCTCACCACATCCACACTTGCATCCACAAACAGGCTGCTTGCCATCAGCTTTCTCATTAAAGTTAGGGAATTGGTTCGTTCCAAGCATAAATTCCTTACGCTTAGCAGCGTTAGCATGACGTGCTTTATTTGTTGCATTAATAACTTCCTGAATCTTTCCATCTTTAGCAAGAGCAAGGAAACCGCCTTCATTTTCAACAGCGAGGAATAACTTCCAAGCCTCTTGAGCAATTGCATCTGTAAGATGTTCTATATAATAAGAACCACCTGCCACATCTACAATTTTGTCAAAATGAGCCTCTTCCTTAAGAAGGAGTTGCTGATTACGAGCAAGGCGCTCAGAGAATTCATCTGGAGTCTGATATGTTTTGTCGAAAGGAACCACAACTATAGAATCAACGTTTGCAATAGCTGCAGACATTGCTTCAGTCTGAGTGCGAAGAAGATTCACATAGCTATCGTACATTGTCTGATTATAATCTGTAGTTATAGCACAAACATTCATTTTGCAAGCACAATCACATTTTGGTTCATATTGCTTAACAATCTGTGCCCACATCATACGTGCAGCGCGGAACTTTGCAATTTCCATGAAATAATTTTCGCTGACACCCATATTGAACTTAATGCGCTTAGCAGCTACTGTAGCTTCAACACCAGCTTCAACCATCTGATGCATATATTCATTACCCCACGCCAAGGCATATCCAAGTTCCTGATATATGTATGCACCTGAATTATTTAAAGAGATGCTATCAACATTAATACAACGGAAATTAGGCACTTCTGCCAATACTTCAATAAGTTCTTTTCCTTTAGCTATAACAGCAGATGTATCTTTTCCTTTAACAAGAATCTTGTCAATTGGGTCAAAAGCAATAGAGCCCTGCACCTTAGTAAGGTCTGCACCTTTAGCTTTCAAATAATCTACCAATACAGCTGCAAGTTCAACGCTCGCACATTGGCAAGTCTTGAAGTTAAGCTCAACACACTCAAGACAGATGCCTTCAAGAAGCGTTTCAATTGTTTCCTTGCAAACAATTGATTTAGGGACAGCAAAGCCAATAGAGTTAACGCCTTTAGAAAGTACATCAAGAGCCTTGGCATTCGCAGCATTAGGATCTTCAGCATTAATTTCCTGACGAACAAAACAAAGGTTGTTGTCCTTCTTATTACCACGCACAAAAGGAAATTCTCCAGGAAGCGAATCTACAGTCTTCATGTCCTTCAAATCTTCCATGCGATAAAAAGGCTGCACACTGAAGCCTTCATTGGTTTTCCAAACCATTTTTTTGTCGTAGTCAGCACCCTTCAAATCTACATTGATTTTATCAATCCATTCTTGAGTCGTTGGTGCTTGAAACTCCGAAAAAAGTTTTTCTTTGTTGTTAGCCATTTTAATATATTATTAAAGTTTTGTAGTGTATTCTATAACGCAAAGTTATAACTTTTAAACAAATTCATCCAAACAAAAATGCTGTTTTTTACTTTTAGAGCACAAAAACCACATATTAAATGCATTAAATACATACAGCATGCAAAAAAGAACATCTTTATTACCAAAATTTATTGTTTTCCTCATTATACTCAAAACCAGCACTAAACAGTTTTTTACATAATTCGTTTCTATTTATACCCATATCTTCACATAAATCATCCAATGAGGTATAATTATCGCGCAACTTCATGTTAATTACACTAACAAGCATCATTGGGTCATTGGGCAATTCTTCAATCATAAAGCAGCATTATTTAACAAATATCTTCTCACGTCCTATAACATACAAGCCTGGAGACAAACCTTTTATAGC
>JAFTTD010000107.1 GCA_017466965.1 Bacteroidaceae bacterium | reverse complement strand
CAGAGTCTATAACAGAAATAGAGTCAAAAGCTTTTTATGCTTCAGATCTTATTTCTATAACTCTTCCCGCATCGCTTAAGACAATAGATTTTATGGGTTTGGGTTCTAATAATTTGGAAACAATAACATGTTATGCAAAGACTCCTCCTGTTTTAATAAGTGAAATAGGTGGCGGTGCTGGCATAACACTGATGGTGCCTAATCCAGAAGCATATGAGGCTACATCGTGGAGAAATGTAGTCAGTGAAATCGTAGCACTTCCTTTTGTTGACATTGTTGATGGTGAGACTACAAGCTATTCAAATGTAGAGGAAAGAGTATTGGACAAAATTACATACACTCGCAATTTCAGCGATACGAACTGGCAGGCTCTGTATATTCCGTTTTCTTTGAGCTACGAAGATTGGGAACAAGATTTTGAAGTGGCAAAAATCAATGACATCCATCAGTTCGACGACAATAACGACAATGTGCTTGACAGAACTGAAATGGAGATTGTAAAGATAACAGACGGAACTCTCTTGCCTAATCATCCGTATATGATACGTGCTAAGTCAGCAGGAAAGAAGACTGTAACAATTGAAAATGCTGTTTTGAAACCTACGGAGGTAAACTCTATAGACTGCTCTTCTGTAGAACTGAAGTATGTGTTTACAGGTACTTACAACCGTATTGCTGGTGAAACATTGGTTCAGAACAAGTATTATGCCATGAGTGGGGGAGGTGTGAAATATACTACAAACACAATTGCGTTTCTTAATCCTTTCCGTTGGTATATGAAGATTGAAGCTCGTAATGGTCAAATGATGCCTGAAATAGCAGAAGTGAAAGTAAGGGTTAAAGGTGAAGATGATGATGTTACAAACATTGAGAATGTAGTAGAACCGGCTTCTGTCTATACTGTATATGGAATTGATGGACGATTTGTAATGAGAAGCATGTCGAAGAATCCTGAATTAATTCTCAATTCATTGGATAAAGGTATGTATATAGTTAATGGTAAAAAATACTTAGTAAAATAAACAGTAAAGATGCATAAGGAAAACAAGAGAGCTTATGTTGTGCCTAAAACAACAATTGAGACCGTTTCTGCAGAGCTACTTCTGCAAAGTTCTAATCTTCCTGTAGGAGGCGAAACGGTAGGATTTGATGGTAAAAAGAGAAACGAATTGGATTATTCTGAGAATGAAACCACATTTGGCGATCTTTGGAACTAAAATGGAGGTCAAGTCCCTATATTGAGCATTTGTAGTTTATAAAAAGAGAATCACCTGCGGTATGTTCAGTGTACTGCAGGTGATTCTCTTTTAATATCTTTATGTTTTTATTGTTATAGCTGTTTTTATAACAATAGATGTATTTTATCAGATGCTCTTCTCTATGTTCCAAACGAATGCACGGAGTCCGAGCATTTCGCTGTCTGTGTCTATTGTGTGAAGACGTTGCAGAAGCGGCTCTACCTGATTGTCTTCAACAATAGTGAAGATTGTAGAGTTCATTGACGGCCAGGCATGACTGCCAAGGTGAGGCTCTCCTTTTTTGCTGCCACGTCCCTGTGTCTGTTCCATCATGGTATAGCCACGGCAGTTTGAGCGGTCGAGAGCTTCTATGACAGCTTCATGAGAAGCCTGGTCATAAGATATCATTATACATTTCATATTGTTTAATGTTTAGTTTTTGAGTTTGTGTTCATAAGCCCTGATGCGTCAGAGGCTTATGAACATAATGTTTTTATTCATCCTCAGCTATGAACTTCAACTCTTTCTCTCCATGTTCTTTCCAATAAGCATCAAGTTCGCGCTTTTTGCGAAGATTCTTTCTTTGAATCTTGATTCCGTTAGCTCCGAAGATACAGAACATTGATGGAACATAGATGAGTGTAAGGATTGTTGAAATAGTAAGACCACCGATAACTGAAATACCGAGCGGACGCCACATCTCAGCACCAACACCCTGACTGACAGCCATAGGCACCATACCAAGAATAGTTGTCAGTGTTGTCATGAGGATAGGGCGGAGACGGCTTCGAGCTGCAACTACTGCACTTCGGATAAGTCCCATTCCGCGTTCACGCATGAGCTGAGTATAGTCGATGAGCACAATACCGTTCTTCACTACGATACCGATGAGCATGATTGCTCCGAGCATAGACATGATGTTGAGGCTTGTTCCTGTGAAGCAAAGTGCAAGGATGATTCCTGAAAGTGCGAAAGGAACAGACAGCATGATGATGAACGGATATGTCATTGACTCAAACTGTGCAGCCATAACGATGAATACAAGGATAATGATGAGGATACCGAGAGTACCGAGGTCACGGTTACTTTCCTGCTGGTCTTCGTAT
>JAFTTD010000106.1 GCA_017466965.1 Bacteroidaceae bacterium | reverse complement strand
TTGATATGAACGACTCGATGGATGTAGGATAGGTTGTTCCCGAAGTGAAGAGGTCGAACAACCATCGGTATCCGAATATGAGGATGGTCCATGCGATGGCGAGTCCGAGGAGTCCGCCAATGACGGTGTGGATGAGGTTCTCGTTCAGCACCTGACGGAGCAGGCTGGAGCGTGTCGCTCCGAATGACTTGCGCACTCCCATCTCTGCCAGGCGTCCTTCCATGCGGCGCGAAATCATTCCGCTCAGGTTTATTGCCGGTACTAAGAGCAGGGCAAGGAAGATGAGGAGAAACTTTCGGATGACCGGCATACTGTCGATGTTTTCAATTGCCCAACTGTCCTTGCTTCCGAGGTCGTTGATCACTGATGATATGTGAGAAACGGGCTGGTCGCCTATCTTCAGGTCGTACCTGTCGTTTGTGAGGTTCCATTTGCGCACTATCTCGGAAATCTCTTCACGAAGGAGCGATGCCTGTTCGCCTGATTCGGTGAGGAACACTGCTTCGAGCGGTCCGTAATAGATGTTGTTACTGTCGTGGTTGTTATTGCCACGAGTGTATGGGTAGAACATATCGGCATAGGCGTATGGGGTGAGCGGACTTACACTTTTGACTACTCCGACAACTTGGAGCGTGTCTTTGTCCATATATATGTCCTTCCCTGTCACGCCTGTGTCGGTGTGGAAGAGTTCACGGGCGGCATTGTCGCTGATGACCACGACTTTCTGCATGCTCTCAAACTCTTCTTGAGTGAAAGGACGGCCTTCAATGAACTGGTATTCGAATATTTTGAAGAATCCAGGGTCGGTGTATTTTGCTGTGAACTCGGCTGATTTGGGTTTCAGCTGTGATGTCAGTAGTACTGTCGTTTTCTTGCTGCCGCTGACTGCCTTAGCGTTCTTCACACCGTACCACCATTCTTTCATTGCTTCGTCGGAGAAAGACCAAGTGTTTGTGCCTCCGTTGTCCTTTGAGACGAACGATGCACGTTGGAGATAGTATGTGTTGTTGCGGTTCACTTCGGGATAGACGTTGGCTATCTTTGCATGCAGGATGATGGCGATGACCATGGTAGATGCTATTGCCACGGATGTTCCGAGTATGTAAATGCCTGTGAACAATCGGTTCTCGCGAATCATCGCGAGGGTTTGCTTGATTATTGTTTTCATTGCTGTTGGGGGATAATCGGAATAGTCGGAGTGTTCGGAGTAATCTGAATAATCTGAGTAATCGGAATAATCTGAATGTTCTGAATAATCGGAGGATTCTGAGTAATCTGAGTAATCGGAGAACTCCTAATTCCTAACTCTTAATTCCTAATTAATTATTAAGTTCATCCAATTTGTCTTCCGTCGAGCATTTTGATGATGCGGTCGGTCTGACGGGCTTGCTGCTCGTTGTGGGTTACCATCACGATGGTGCGTCCGTCTTCTTTGTTGAGGCGGTGGAGGAGTTCCATGATTTCTGCACCCATCTTTGAGTCGAGGTTTCCCGTAGGCTCGTCGGCAAGGATGATTTCAGGGTTCCCGACAATGGCGCGTGCTATGGCTACACGCTGGCACTGACCGCCTGAGAGTTGCACTGGAGTGTGCTTCATGCGGTGGCTCAGTCCGACACGCTCGATGACTTCTTTGGCGAGGCGGGAACGCTGGCTGCTGCCCATGCCACGGTAGATGAGCGGAAGTTCAACGTTGTCGAGCACGTTGAGCGAGTTGATGAGGTGAAACGACTGGAATACGAATCCGAGTGTCTGGTTGCGGAATGCTGCCAGTGCGTTGTCGCTCATCTTAGGGTCGATGACAGTGCCTGAGAGTTCAATGCTTCCCGATGTGGGATTGTCGAGCAGTCCCATGATGTTGAGCAGAGTGGACTTGCCGCAGCCTGATGGTCCCATGATACTGAGAAATTCGCCTTTCTCCACTTCTATGTTGATGTTTTCAAGAGCCTGAGTTTCCACTTCGTCTGTGCGGTAAATCTTGTTGATACCTGTCATTCTGATGATTGTTTCCATGATTTCTGTTATTTTTTATTTGTTATTATTATATAGTTTCTGAAAAGGTGAGTAGGAAATGAAGTGTTATAAGACTTCTCTATTATTAACTTAACTATCAAAATCATTCTATCTATTAAAATCATTTTATCTATTCTAACATTCAAATCCTACTCATGTGGTTATTAATCTTTTACTTTTATTTCTGCAGA
Source organism: Bacteroidaceae bacterium (assembly GCA_017466965.1). The sequence continues at coordinate 1,686 of JAFTTD010000106.1, read as the reverse complement.
GCCAATGTAGTTTCTCATGTCGCTGATTATTACACGTTCGCCTTCGTTGACTCCTTCAATTACTTCCACATAGTTGAAATTGCAGTCGCCAAGACGAATGGCGCGCTTTTCGGCAGTGCCGTTGCCTGTGAGCACAAACATCTGGTAGGTGTCGGGGCCTTTATAGAATGAGGAGTTCTTGATGCGAAGCACATTCTCCTTGATGGACGTGAGCACATGAACATCGGCTCGCAGTCCGGCACGCAGCTTGCTGTTGCTTGGGTCTTCAAGTGTGACATTGAACTTGATAAGTCCGTCCTGACTTGTAGGGGTGACCGAGATGATGGTTCCATCAATGTTTGTGCTGCCAATCTTCACTACAACCTTGCCGCCACTGCGCACCTGGTCGCTGTACGCATCGGCTATGCTGCACTGGACTTTGTAGGTGCTGAGGTCGCTTACTACAGCCACTTTTGTGCCTGCACTTATCTGTGTGCCAATCTCGTCTTGCAGAACGTAGGTAAGTGTGGCACGCCGAGGCGAACGTATTTCAGCGCTTTCGAGTATTCGTTTGGATTCCTCCATGTTTCTTGCAAAGATATTGTTTTCAAGTTGTTTCAACTGCATGTCTGCCTCGCTAACTTTGCGCTCGTTCTCAAAACGCTGCTCCATCTGTTCAAGTTCGAGGCGCGCGGTGTTGACAGCAAGCTCAGCCTGCCTCACACGGTCCATAGTTCCCGAACCGATGCTGTCGAGATAACGCTCGTTGCGGAGTTCGGCTTCAAGGCGACTGAGCTGCATTTTCGACACCTTTATCTGCATTTCGCGGTCGCTGAACTGCGTCTGCTTGTTGGCGCGAAGCTGTTCCATCTGCAACTCTTTCATGCGCTGTTCGTCGAGCAGTTTCGCATAGTCGTCACGCACAGTCTGCAAGTCTAACTGAAGGATTGGAGAGCCTTGCTCCAGTATCTCGCCGCTCTGAGCATAAACCTTGAGAACCTTTGCGCTGATGGGACTGATTATTGCCTCTTCAAATCCTGGCACAATAGTTCCGTTGGCGCTGATGGTTGTTTCTATCACACCTCTGTCAACCTCATTTATAATTAGATTGTCGAGGCTGACGCTTGAGCGCATGAACTGACTTGCCATATATATGCCGGCAACTATTGCAGCTGTTATGCCGGCATATTTCAGAATGTTCTTGTTTCTTCTGCGCTTTTTCTCTTCCAGACTGATGATGCGGTCCATGCCGCCTTGTTCTTCATTTTTTATCATCTTAATGTAACGTTTATAATTATTCTTTTAATTCAAATCTTTTGCTGGTTGCGAACAACACTGCCTTTATTATAGCAAACTTCATGCCAAACTGGCATCTAATTGATAATCAAGGATAAAGCTGCTTTTAGTGGTGTCCGTATTCGGACACTCCGAACAATAACGGACATTGAACAGCAATGCGTTGAACATACGAAACGAGGGCGTAAAAGCAATGGTGCAAGCTTGTGTTTTGCGCTCTGTAAAATGGTTTCAGAATCAGTGCGCTGGAATTTCAACTCCGGCACACTGCAAATCAGAATCCGGCGCACTGGAAATAAAACTCCAGCGCACTCATTCCTGAGCTTTGCACTTTACGCAAAGCGATTGGGGCATTAATCACTGCAAACACGATTATTATTCGGTTTTACGTTGATTATTCCATCGTTTTTT
>JAFTTD010000105.1 GCA_017466965.1 Bacteroidaceae bacterium | reverse complement strand
TACCTCATCGAGGTTGATGTAGTATTTGAAAACTCGTTCTTCCAGAAAACGATAGCAATAGGACTAGCCCCTATCCAAATAGATGGCGCCCAAAAAGGCTTCAAAAGCATTTCCACGCATGAAGCTGTTGTGAGCCGTTGTCGCGGCTCCCATATAGCGGATGAGGGCATCAAGCCCCATATCAGCAGCCAATTTATTCAGCGAGCTCCTGCACACAATCTTGCTGCGCAGATTGGTCAGGAAACCTTCTTGCTTGTTGCCGTAATGCTTATACAGGATGTCTGCAACTATGGCGCCAAGCACAGCATCTCCCAGAAACTCAAGCCTTTCGTTATTGGCAAAGACAGTTGATTGTATATGACAAACTTTAGCGTTCCCTTCCCTCTTTCTCGTCTCTTTCATGTGCTCTTGCTCGTAATAAGTCACCGACTTATGCTTAAGAGCCAAATCATAAAGCTTGATATTATGCGGAAGAAAGCCTAAAATAGCCTTTAGCTGTAAAAAAGGCTTCTTTTCAGAAACGAAAAGAAGCCTAATGTTATCTAATAAATCTGAAATTACCATATTACTGGTATTTCTTGAAGATTACACTCGCATTGTGACCACCGAAACCGAAAGTGTTGCTAAGTGCCGCACGTACTGTACGCTCTTGAGCCGTGTTGAAAGTGAAATTGAGGTTATAGTCAATTTCTGGATCGAGGTCATCATCTGCATGATTGATAGTTGGAGGAACGATGTCATTCTGAACAGCAAGTATGCTAATCATAGCCTCAACAGCTCCAGCAGCACCAAGAAGATGGCCTGTCATAGACTTTGTTGAACTGATGTTGAGCTTGTATGCTGCATCACCAAAGACTTCCTTGATTGCCTTAGATTCAGAGATGTCACCTACGTGAGTAGATGTGCCGTGAACATTGATATAGTCAATGTCTTCTGGCGTCATTCCAGCATCCTTGAGGGCACGTTCCATCACAAGCTTTGCACCAAGACCTTCTGGGTGAGTAGCTGTAAGGTGATAAGCATCGGCAGACATACCTGCACCTACCATCTCAGCATAAATCTTCGCACCACGAGCCTTTGCGTGCTCCAGCTCTTCAAGAATCAGAACACCTGCACCTTCACCCATCACGAATCCATCGCGACTTGCGCTGAAAGGACGGCTTGCCTTTTCTGGCTCCTCGTTACGAGTAGAAAGAGCCTTCATTGCATTGAAACCGCCTACACCTGATGCCCAGATTGCTGCCTCAGCGCCACCAGAAACAATAGCATTGGCTTTGCCAAGACGAATGAGGTTGAATGCATCAGCGAGTGCGCTTGAAGATGAAGCACATGCTGAAGTTGTTGTGTAGTTTGGTCCACGGAATCCGTACTGGATAGAAATCTGTCCTGAAGCGATGTCCGCAATCATCTTAGGGATGAAGAACGGATTGAACTTAGGGCCGAGCTGAGGACCGTTGACAGCATAGTTACCAGCTTCTTCCTCGAAAGTTTTTATACCTCCGATACCTACACCGAGCACAACTCCGATTTCATTCTTGTCCACTGTCTCGAGGTCCATGCCTGAGTCCGCAATAGCCATCTGGGCAGCAGCAAGAGCGTACTGAGTATAGAGGTCCATCTTGCGGATTTCCTTGCGATCGATATGATCAGCTGCATTGAACCCCTTTACCTCACATGCAAATTGAGTCTTGAACTGTGAAGCGTCGAAATGGGTAATAGGACCAGCGCCACTCTTACCAGCCTTGATGTTTTCCCAAGTCTCCTCAGCAGTATTGCCAAGTGGAGTAAGTGCGCCAATACCTGTTACAACAACTCTTTTTAATTCCATAATTTACTTAGCGTTAGCTTCGATGTAAGCGATAGCGTCACCTACTGTAGCGATCTTTTCAGCCTGATCGTCAGGAATATTGATACCGAAAGCCTTTTCAAACTCCATGATGAGCTCAACTGTGTCAAGTGAGTCAGCACCGAGATCGTTTGTGAAACTTGCTTCTGGCTTTACTTCTGCTTCGTCAACGTTGAGCTTCTCAACGATGATTGATTTTACTCTTGATTCAATTTCAGACATAATCTTAATTTTTTAATTGTTAGTGATTACTTTACTTTATTAGTCGTTATAACACGTTTTCGCTGCAAAGGTAGGAATATTTCTTTAATTTATGCAAAAATATTCCTACAAAAAGCACTTTGATGCACATTTTAACCCTTATTTGTGCAAAAACATGCGAAAAAACATGCACTTTTCAATTTCATTTATCAAATCACTCTTCCCTATTCGCGCGTTTGCGCTCCAAATGGTCGAGAATGATTTTACGTATGCGCATGCTTTTTGGGGTCACCTCTACATATTCATCTGCTTTTATATATTCCAGCGCCTCTTCCAGCGACAAGACAACAGGAGGGATGATGCGCGCTTTCTCGTCCGTTCCGCTTGCGCGAACATTGGTAAGCTGCTTTGCCTTTGTCACATTGATGACAAGGTCTATCTCGTGTACATGCTCGCCCACAACCTGCCCAGCATACACTGTGTCCTGAGGGAAGATAAAGAATTTACCTCTGTCTTGCAGATGGTCAATGGCATAAGCAAAAGCCGTGCCTGACTCCAGCGCAATCAGAGAGCCGTTGGTACGACGCGTCAATTCCCCCTTAAATGGCTGGTAGTTCTTGAAGCGGTGCGCCATGATGGCCTCTCCCTGACTCGCCGTAAGCACATTGGTGCGCAGCCCAATAATGCCGCGAGAAGGAATCTCAAACTCTATATTGATACGTCCACCCTGAGCCTCCATGCTAAGCATTTCTCCCTTACGTCGAGTCACAAGGTCTATCATCTTGCTTGAGAACTCTTCTGGCACATTGATGGTCAATTCCTCCACAGGCTCGCACTTCACGCCGTTTATCTCCTTGTAGATAACCTGAGGCTGCACCACCTGGAGCTCATATCCCTCACGGCGCATTGTTTC
>JAFTTD010000010.1 GCA_017466965.1 Bacteroidaceae bacterium | reverse complement strand
TTTTTAACTAATGGCGTGCCAAAAAATGTTTTTTTGTAAAGTTTAAAACTAAAAAACAGCCCCGCAAATGATTGCAGAGCTGTAATTGTATAAAATTTTATGCAAATTGAAAAATTATTACTTCACTTCCCAAATGTCATTTGTTTCAAGAAGTTCAGCAAAAGAATGATAAGATTTTTTTGTCTTCACTTCCTCTATCTGCATTGCAACAGAATCATCGTATGTTGGTGCTTCTACGTCACGGATTACACCGAGAGCAATAGGGAAATCAGGTCCTTCCATCATTGCGAGCTTGAGCTGAAGAGTGTTGTCTTCGCAATGCGCATCGTGAACAAGGATGTCGTTCTCTGTTATTCCGTTTTCACCAATCTTTACAACTTTTAGTCCGAAGCCTTCCTGCATGATTCCATATTCGTTGTTTTCACCGAATATCATTGGTTTGCCATGTTCAAGGTAGATGGCATTCTTCTTACGGCCTTCCTTTGAATAGACATTCTCATGTGTGCCATCGTTGAATATGACGCAGTTCTGCAGAATTTCACATACGGATGCACCTTTGTGGTTGTGTGCAGCCTTGAGTATGTCAACTGTTCCCTGAGCGTCAGTGGCTACGGCACGTGCAAAAAAGTGTCCGCGTGCGCCGAAGCAGAGTTCTGCAGGGCGGAATGGGTCTTCAACAGTGCCGTAAGGACTTGACTTGCTGACGAATCCCCTTGGGCTGGTAGGTGAGTATTGTCCTTTTGTAAGTCCGTATATTCTGTTGTTGAGCAGAATCATGTTGAGGTTTATGTTGCGTCGGTTTGCATGGATGAAATGGTTACCGCCTATGGCAAGTCCGTCGCCATCACCGCTAACCTGCCATACGGAGAGTTCCGGATTGGCTACTTTGCAACCTGTTGCTATTGCTGCAGCACGTCCGTGGATGGTATTCATGCCGTATGTGTTCATGTAGTGTGGCAGTCGGCTTGAACATCCAATACCAGATATTACGGCTATATTGTGTGGAGCAACGCCTATTTCAGCCATTGCTTTATGGAGTGAAGCCAAGAAAAAGTGGTCTCCACATCCTGGACACCAGCGTGGCTGTCCTTTCTTATAGTCAGAAGCTTGATACATATTATTCATGATTTTAAGAATTTAACAGAGTCTCGAACGCATTGCGAAGAGAATCTATAGAGAATGGTTGACCTTTTACTTCATTGTACTGGTATGGCACGAATCCGTCAACTTTCATTTTCAGCCATCCTGCAAGCTGTCCCATATTCTGTTCTGCTACAACTACCTTAGGGTATTTTCGAAGCACTTCTGCTGTGTTTTTAGGCAGCGGATTGATATATTTGAAATGAGCGAGTGCCACTTTTTTGCCTGCTGAACGCATTTCGTCCATTGCAGCGTGCAGATGTCCGTATGTACCTCCGAATCCTACTATGAGCAGTTCTGCATCGTCTTTGTCGCCTTCTACTTCAAACTCAGGCACTGGTATGCTGTCTATCTTGTTCTGGCGCAAACGAGTCATGAGGTCGTGGTTCTCTGGATCAGTTGAAATGGCACCGGTCTTGTTGTCCTTTTCAAGTCCGCCAAGAATATGCTGGAAGCCTTCACGTCCAGGAACTGCCCAGTAGCGAACTCCGTTTTCTTCCTGTCTTTGGTATGGAGCCCATGAGCCTTTGAGTTCTTCTGGCACGTATGGAGGCTGTATAGCCGGATATTCTGCAAGATTTGGAAGTTTGAATGCTCCAGAGCCGTTTGCTACGAATGCGTCAGTGAGCAGAACTACAGGAGTCATGTGCTCGAGCGCTATTTTGCATGCCATGTATGCTGAGTCGAAACAGTCTGTTGGTGAAGTTGCAGCCATTACAGGCATTGGTGATTCACCGTTTCGTCCAAAGAGCACCTGCAGCAAGTCTGTCTGCTCTGACTTTGTTGGAAGTCCGGTTGCAGGGCCTCCACGCTGAACGTCGAGAACAACGAGTGGAAGTTCCATGATGACAGCCAGGTTCATTGCTTCAGACTTGAGGCATATTCCCGGACCTGATGTTGAAGTTACAGCTAATGCGCCAGCGTATGCAGCTCCTACTGATGATGCGCATCCTGCAATTTCGTCTTCACACTGCACTGTTGTAACTCCAAGCGACTTGTGTTTTGACAGTTCGTGCAGAACGTCTGTGGCTGGTGTTATAGGATAAGAACCGAGATAGAGTTTCAGACCTGCCTTTTCAGCTGCTGCTATGAATCCGTATGCTGTGGCTTTGTTTCCGGTGATGTCCATATAACGTCCGGGAACTTTGCTCTTCGTCTCCACACGATAAACGTTTGCTGCTGAACTATGTGTGTTATGTCCGTAGTCATAGCCTGCCTGAATAACTTTTATGTTAGCTTCAGCAATGGCTGGTTTCTTAACAAATTTTTCTCTGAGGAAATTGAAAGCCACATTCAGATCACGATCGAAAAGCCAGCATACGAGTCCAAGCGCAAACATGTTTCTGCACTTCAGCATTGCTTTTACGTCCATGCCGCTGTCTGCCAGACAGTCTTTAACCATCTGCGTGATAGGGCAAGCTATCACACGGTCTGGGTCTATGTTCATTTCTGCCAACGGGTCTTCTGTTGTAAATGCAGCTTTTTTCAGGTCGTTTGGTCCGAATGAGTCTGTATCGATAATGATGGCTGCATTTGCTTTGGCAAATTTGTATTGGGTTTTTAGTGCTGCCGCGTTCATTGCTACAAGTACATCACACTTGTCGCCAGGAGTATAGACTTTGCCAGCTCCGATGTGCACCTGAAATCCTGAAACTCCAGTCAGCGAGCCTTGTGGAGCGCGGATGTCTGCCGGATAGTCTGGAAACGTACTGATGCTGTTGCCCACTGTTGCAGACACTGTAGAGAAGATGTTGCCGGCAAGTTGCATACCGTCGCCCGAATCGCCTGAGAAGCGTACGACAACATCGCTCAACTCTTTGATTTCCAATTGTTCTGCCATAATTAAATTGTTTTAATTATTTGATTCTTTTATGTTCTATTTAATTCAATAATGTTGTAAATATTTTGCAAATTTCCGAAAGATATACGATATATCAAAATGTTCT
>JAFTTD010000009.1 GCA_017466965.1 Bacteroidaceae bacterium | reverse complement strand
GTGAATGTTGTTTTAGCGAAATCCTTTGAATTAAATACCAAATCAAGAGTATATGTATAATCTTTGGTCAAATCACTGCTTTCAAGAATATAGGCATCAAAAACCACTTCTTCATTGTTTTCAGGATTGGAAGTATCTATTTCATCAATGTCTGTTGACACGAATGGCCTTATTGCATCCCCTGAGTTCATTGCAATAGAACCTCTGCTCAATGTGTTTTCATAGAATCTGTCCTCATTGTCCGGCTCTCCGAACAAATAAGCATATCTCTGCGCGAAGTTATTACTGAAAGCAAAATCACTTACTGTCAGTTTAAGGTCTTTTGTTTCATGATAGGAATTGTTCTCTACCACAATTCTCAACCGTGCGTAAGTACGAACAAGTTCCTCGCTTATATAATTCTCACCCGGACTGAGATTTATATCCTTAACAAGTGATAGCGCCTGAGGCAACTGAGGGCACACGCGGTCATCACCTGCATCTAACTTAAAATCCACAAACGGGTTTTTATATGAGGATATAAAATTAGCTATACCCACAGCCTTATTTGATTCAAATGCAGTTTTAATGCCATCTATCACCGCAGTCACTCCAAGCCCCGAATATGATTGTGTCGCCCCATTCTTGTCCGTTGCTGAGCATCCTGAATAGTTTGCCACAGCCATCAGACGGTATCTTCCTCTGTGCAGACGTTCCGCATCGCCATGAACAGGATTTTCATAACGGAATGTCACCCTTGCCTTGTCACTGTATTCCAAGCCTGTATCCACATAGCCATTGCTACCTACAAAACCGTTCTCTGCCGACAGGTCGCTGCTGCCCTTATATATATCGCGATATGCAACAAGAGCATTGTTGTCATCTATCAGAAACAGCGTTACACGATAGAACACACGCCCATCCACATATTTGTCCCACAAGCTCCAACCTTCCGCACTATCCCAATTCTCCATGTCAGCATATCCTCGCGTACCCACATTTGCTTTTGGCAAATCAATGGTGAAGCTTAAGCTTGCAGGTTCTGCTGTCAAGTCCGACATCTGTTCGCCCATATTCTCCTTTGTGCAGGAAAACATGAGTAGTACAGAAATAACCATGACACAAAACTTCCTTATCATACCCGATTAAATATATAAATCATTAAAACTTTATATCGTGTGAAGACTCAAGCCTGTTCCATTCTGCAATAGACAGATCAAGCGTGAGGTCTGTACTTCCTATAGTCACTGTATAATTATATTTATATCCCGGTCTGAAGACATTGTCTGTCTCTGTCTGAGCCGGCATTTTTGCGCGGTAAACGGTTGTTCCACTCTTTTCTGTTGTGAAACAGATATTAACCTTTCCGCTCGGTTTTTGCGGTATGACCAAAAGCCATCAGTCATTCGTAATATATTCGCTACCATCTTCTGCACCAGCAGTGTAGGCTGTAGCTGTTGCACTTGTGTTGTCCGATGTTCTGTAAAATGGAATACCCGCAGGATATGTCCATTTGTATATTTCCATTCCTGGTTCGTTAGAATACGCCTTTTCCCAAGTCATTGTCTCCGGGTCATCCGATTCTGTTGTTGCTCCGTACGCCATGATTCCGATGCTTGCAAAATCATCCTCTTCCGTATTCTCCAACCAGAAGCCGGTAAGTTTATCATCCGCCACATAGCCCTCCTCAAACTGGAAATTAAACTTCAATGCCGACAAGGCATGATTAAAATCAAGAGGAACAGGATCCTTCAAGTCCCATCTCTGCGTGTCTATATAATTGTATGCCACCATCAAGTCCTGTTGCTGAAGCATGGAGTTCCATTCAAACACGAATGTCGAGGCATTGGATGAAGACACCACATCCACCCCCTTCTGAGGGAAATAAGCTCTGAACTTATATCTTCCGCCCCATGTCCAGAATCTGTCCTCACCACTATAGTCCCATCCTGTAGGATCACCTTCTTCTGCACTTAAGCCATAATACTGCAATTCGGTTGCCTGGAAGAAACCTATCGATGTTTGTAACACACCGTTTATGAGTACTTCATAATCCCCCCATATTCCAATACTCTCATTGCCACCAGTCGGGGAACAAGCATATTCAAAAGCAGACTGCTCATCTATCAATGCACGGGAACTATGCTTATTGATTCCATTTATTCTCCATCTTACAGGTATAACGGAACCATCTGAATCCCATCCATTGTCTTCGTTCTTGTCACATCCGCACATTATAAGGACAAAAACAAAAATCAAGCATTTGCAGAATATTTTCATCTTTTTTATAGAGTAGCATGAGCGATTACTCGCTCATGCTTTTGATATAATAAAATTATTATTAGATTGTGAACACAGATGTACCTCCTGATTCCCATGGAGTAACTGTAGGAACGAAGAAGATCTTCTTACTACCACCGAAGTTTATAGTATAAACGTATCTCTTGCCAGGGAGCCATTCTGTAATTTTATCTGATGCAGTTCCTGCTACAATAAAATCCTGCAAATGAATAACTTTTGTATAGCTATCTTTCTTTTCACCTCCTGATTGAGTTGTGTAAACATCATATTCCAATATAACATGTAATTTGTCAATATAAGAGCTGAAATCCTGAGGCAACGCTAAGATGGCAGTTTGTCCACCTGTAAATTCATCATTTGTTCCTGTCACTTCATATCCATTTGTTCCTGTTACTGTTATTGCTGGTGTATATTT
>JAFTTD010000104.1 GCA_017466965.1 Bacteroidaceae bacterium | reverse complement strand
AGGAGGTTCTTCCAATGTCTTCAGAAAAGCATTAAAAGCAGCTGTTGAAAGCATGTGCACCTCATCAATGATGAACACCTTGTACTTGCCTATCTGGGGCGGAATACGCACCTGGTCTATCAGCTGACGAATGTCGTCCACCGAATTGTTCGAAGCCGCGTCAAGTTCGTGAATGTTATACGAACGCTGCTCATTGAATGCCTTGCATGACTCACATTCATTACAAGCCTCACCGTCGGGCCGAGGGTTCATGCAGTTGATTGTACGAGCAAAAATACGGGCGCAAGTGGTCTTCCCCACTCCTCGCGGACCGCAGAACAGATACGCGTGCGCCAACTGTCCCGACCGTATGGCGTTCTTCAGTGTCGTGGTCAGCGATTCCTGCCCCACTACGGTGGCGAACGTTGCCGGACGGTACTTGCGAGCTGATACTATATAGTTTTCCATGTCCATTATATGTTTTGTCATTGCAAAGATAATGTTTTTTATTTACAGAGTTCGCGAAACTTGAAGAATCTTACATTCCAATTTTTCTGCGGCACGCCCCAGCCTTTGTTCAGCGGTTCAAACGGAGTAAGCCAGGAAACAGGATGCAAATGCAAACTTTTAATTTAAGTCCTCTGATGCAAAACTTTAAGGATTTTGACATTTTCAAATCAGCGCACTGGAGTTCTAACAGCAGTGCGCTGCAATTAGAACTCCTCCACACAGAAAATCAAACCGCAGCGCAGTGAAAAATAAGGGAAAGAGCGCCAAGGGATAATCATATAATAATTCTTTGATTCTCAAACATATACCCAACAAAACATTAATAAGAAAACGATGAAAACATCCTTCAGTATCGCACTCATAAAGATAAAAGATGTTTCAACTTGCTAAAAAGTTCATTAAAACCATTAACTTTGTAAGTGCAAAAAACTTAAACACTAATAAAAATATATCATCATTATGAACTGTTTATTCAGAAGGAGCCTCATGACTCTGCTCATGGCTTCCGCATTGGCAACGGCCGGTGCCCAAACAAGAAAGACTCTTATTGACTCAGACTGGAGATTCAGCAAGGGCGAGCTGAACGAGGGCGCTGAGCGCGCTGACTATGACGATTCGGAATGGAGGCGCGTTGACTTGCCCCACGATTGGAGCATTGAGGGAGTGCCTTCGGCTGACGAACCTTCGGGCAACGACGGTGGTTACCGCCCTACGGGCAAGGGATGGTACAGGAAGGTGCTGGACTTGACAAAGACAGGTGACAACGGAGGCAACAGGCGCTGGAGCCTCTACTTCGAGGGCGTGTATATGGACGCGGAGGTTTTCGTCAACGGCAAATCGCTCGGTGTTCACCACTACGGCTACTCATCGTTCATCCATGATATTACAGACCATATAATTCCTAATGGAAAGAATACGATAGCCGTCAGCGTAGATAATTCAAAACAGAAGAACAGCCGATGGTACACCGGTTCTGGCATATACCGCCATGTGTGGCTCATCTGCACAGCCGATGTGCATTTCAGGCATTGGGGAACATTCATCACTACTCCCGAAGTAGGCAACGACAAGGCAAAAGTGGCGATAGCTACGGAGGTCAGCAACGAAGGAGCGAGCGAAAGGGAAATCAGCGTGACAGCCACCATTGTTGACAATAAAGGCAAGGAAGTAGGCAAAGGCAGCAAGAATGTGCGCCTAAAGTCGGGCGAGACGGTGAATGTGAAGCAGCATGTCAGCATCGGCAGTCCGCAACTTTGGAGTCCAGAGTCACCAACCATGTATAAGGCAAAGTTGTCAATCAGCGAAGGCGGCAGAACCATTGACGCAACCGAGGAGAAGTTCGGCATCAGAACAATAGCATATTCAGCGGAAAGCGGCTTTATCCTCAACGGTGAGAAGGTGGAGCTGAACGGCGGATGCATCCACCACGACAACGGCATCATGGGTGCGGCAGCATTCGACAGGGCCGAGGTTAGGAAGGTAGAGATGATGAAAGCAGCAGGATTCAACGCTGTGCGCACAAGCCACAACCATCCCTCTGAAGCATTCCTTCACGCCTGCGACAGCATAGGCTTGCTGGTCATTGACGAGGCGTTCGACGGATGGCGTTCAGCCAAGACGAAGTATGACTACAGCACACTGATTGACAAGCACTGGCAGGAGGACATAGCCGCATTGGTGCTGCGCGACCGCAATCATCCGAGCATATTCTGCTGGAGCGTGGGCAATGAGGTTATTGAGCGAAAGGAAATTCAAGTTGTCACTACGGCAAGGAAACTTGCCGGACTATGCCGCAGACTCGACCCTACACGTCCCGTCACTTCCGCCCTCTGCGCATGGGACAGCGACTGGGAAATATATGACCCGCTGGCTGAAGCATTCGAAATAGTGGGCTACAACTATATGATTCACAAGCACAAGACAGACCATGAGCGCGTTCCGGAAAGAATAATGTTCCAGACAGAATCATATCCGCGCGAGGCTTACCGCAACTGGGAATACTCGCACGACCATGACTACATAATCGGCGACTTCGTGTGGACATCGGTTGATTATCTGGGAGAATCGAGCATAGGACGCTGGTACTACAAGGGCGAGAGCGAAGGTGAGCACTACAGCAGAGACCAGTTCCCATGGAATGCAGCCTACTGCGGCGACATTGACATGACAGGACAGAGAAAGCCTATATCATACTATCGCGACTTGCTATGGAATGTAGACCGTCCGCTCTACCTGAGCGTAAAGGAACCCAACGGATATTACGGACAGATAAGGGAAACGCAGTGGAGCGTATGGCCTACGTTTGAAAGCTGGACGTGGCCAGGGCATGAAGGCAAAGACATAGACGTTGAAATATACTCTCGTTCACCAAAGGTGCGCCTGTACCTGAACGACAAGGTGATAGCAGAGCGCCCAACAACAAGGAAGGAAGAATACAAGGCAGTAATCAGAGTGAAGTACGAGCCAGGCATCCTGCGCGCAGAAGCTATTGACGAGAACGGAAATGTGATTGAACGTCTGAACAACGGCAAGAACGAGCTTCGCACTGCCGGCAAGCCTTATGCCATCAGAGCGAGTGCCGACCGCACAAGGATAAAGGCTGACGGTCAGGACCTTTCGTTCGTAACGGTAGAGATTGTTGACAAGAATGGCACCGTATGCCCTAACGAATCTACAGAACTGACATTCAAGCTGACAGGCAAAGCCAAACTTATAGCAGCCGGCAACGGTGACATAAAGGAATTAGGCTCAACAGTTGACAACAAGCACAACGCATGGAAAGGAAGGGCCATAAGCGTCATACGCAGCAGTTCACAGAAAGGCAAAGCTACTCTCACCGTATCGGCTCCGGGACTTAAGCCTGCCAAAGTAAACATTAGCTGCGAAAAGTAAACATATAAAAGAAAAGTAAACATATAAAAGAAGAGGGTATGTCCAAAATCGGTCTGGCATACCCTCTCATTCTATTATTACCCCATTTGTTTTATTATTCCTTCATTGACAGAGCCAGCCTCTGGCGTTCTTTGTCAACAGATATTACCTTTACCATCACTTGCTGATGAAGGCTGACAATCTCGGTAGGGTCGCTCACAAAGCGGTCAGCAAGCTGTGACACATGCACCAAACCACTAACATGGACTCCAACATCAACAAAACAACCGAAATTAGTGATATTGGTAACAATGCCTGGCAGAAGCATCCCTTCTTTTATGTCCGAAAGTTCCTTCACTGCAGAATCAAATGAAAACGGCTTCAACTGCTGACGCGGATCACGTCCGGGCTTGTCAAGCTCTTTCATTATATCTTCTAAAGTAGGGATTCCCACTTCATCAGTAACATATCTGCCTATGTCTATACGCTGACGAAGGGCACTGTCGGAAATTAGTTCTGAGACACTGCACTTCAAGTCCTTCGCCATCTGTTCCACAACATGGTAGCACTCAGGATGGACTGCCGAATCGTCAAGCGGTTGGCTACCTCCTGATATTCTAAGAAAGCCCGCTGACTGCTGAAAGGCCTTTGGGCCCAGCTTGGGAACATTGAGCAGTTCGCGTCGCGACTTGAAAGCTCCGTTCTTGGCACGATAGTCAACAATGTTTTGAGCGATGACGGGTCCGAGACCGCTGATATAGGTAAGCAAATGGCGGCTGGCGGTATTGACGTTCACACCAACTTTGTTCACACAGCTGACAACAGTATGATCAAGCGACTTCTTCAGTTCCGCTTGATTGACATCCTTTTGGTACTGCCCCACTCCTATGGAATCAGGCGAAATCTTCACTAATTCAGCCAAAGGGTCCATCAGCCGGCGACCAATGGAAACTGCGCCACGAACCGTAACGTCATAATCAGGAAACTCCTCGCGTGCAACTTTTGATGCAGAATAAATGGAAGCCCCGTCCTCACTGACAACATACACCTGAAGAGAATGAGGAAGACCAAGTCCGCGAATGAACGCCTCAGTCTCTCTTCCAGCAGTGCCATTGCCTATAGATATAGCCTCTATTTTATACTGCTTGACAAGAGTCCATATTTTATTCCCCGCCAATGTGCGTTCCGACTTTGGAGGATGGGGGTATATGGCTTCATTGTGAAGAAGATTGCCTTCAGAATCAAGGCACACGACTTTGCATCCGGTACGGAAACCAGGGTCAATGGCGAGTATCCGCTTTTGTCCCAAAGGCGATGCCATAAGCAACTGTTCAAGATTGCGGACAAAAATGCGGATAGCTTCCTTGTCAGCCTCTTCCTTCGAAAGGTTAGCAAATTCTGTCTCTATTGAAGGCTGTAGCAGACGCTTGAAAGAATCGGCAACAGCATCAGCAACCAATGACGACGACTCTGACTTGCCACGAACGAACTGCCGTTCAAGGCGCTCCATGCACACCGCTTCGTCAGCACTTATGCACACTCTGAGCACTCCCTCCGATTCACCTCTGCGCATTGCCAACAAACGATGTGAGGCACAACGTGACAAACGTTCTGAGGAATCAAAGTAGTCGCGATACTTCTGACCTGCCTCTTCTTTTCCTTTAATTACTTTAGATGTGATAAACGCCTCCCGCTTATAAACGTTTCTTATTGAAACACGGGCCTTTTCATCTTCACTGACCATTTCAGCAATAATATCCTTCGCTCCTTTAAGAGCTTCCTCCTCATCACCCACACCTTTATCCTTATCAACAAAGGAACGTGCCTTGGAATACACATCGCCATGAGTCTGCAGCATCAGAAACTGCGCCAAAGGCTCAAGCCCCTTCTGCCGGGCCATCTCAGCACGAGTCTTTCTCTTTGGCTTATAAGGCATGTATATATCCTCCAGTTCTGTACTGTCCCACGAATTCTCAATACGTTGACGCAGCTCATCCGTAAGTTTGCCAAGTCCCTCAACGGTAGCGATGATAGTATCCTTACGCTTTTGCAATTCGCGCAACTTGTCCAGATAGTCACTTATGGCAGCGACCTGTACTTCGTCAAGAGCGCCAGTGGCCTCCTTGCGATAACGGCTTATGAAAGGAATTGTGCAACCTTCATTTAGCAAATCGAGAGTATTCGAAACCTGACGCACGTTTATATCAAGTTTATTTGATATAAGTTTTGAAAAAACACTATTCATATTCTATATTTTCATATCTTTGTTTCATGAAATGCCAGAGAGGCATACATTATTTTATTATTCATTTACAAAATCTCAATTATTTATGAAATTATCTTTTAAGGGAATTACGAGTATTCTGAGTGCTTTTGTTGTTGCAGCAGGAATCCTCACAGTAAGCTGCTCTTCAAACCAGCCTGCCACATCATCTGCGAACATTGAAGGCGAATGGAACATTACAGAAGCAAACGGCGTTAGCACAGAAAACGGGGACACAACAGCTACAATCTCATTCACTACAGACGGCAAGGTGAACGGAAATACATCTGTAAACTACTTCTTCGGAGAATATACATTCAATAACGACACCCTCACATTCAACCAGATGGGAGCCACAAAGAGAATGGGTGGCAGCATGGATGTAGAGCAAGCTATTCTTGAAGCTCTCGCTGCTGTCAAGACTGCTTCAGTGAAGAACAACGAGGCTGTACTGATGGACAACGAAGGCAACGAAGTAATTGTTCTTACAAAGAAAGAAACAAAGTAATTTGAATTTATCCCAAGAGGTGACAAAAGCGCAGCAATGAGACAAGATTACGCTTCAAGCACTTGAACGCTCATGCCTACATGCGCCCCAATCCTTATAGCCAAGGGTGTGTCAAAAATGATAGTATTCATTTTTGGCACACCTTGTTATTTTTTCGTAAGACTCATAGCCAAAGCCTCAGCGCACCGTTCTCCGTCAATGGCTGCAGACACAATACCGCCAGCATAGCCAGCACCCTCGCCACAGGGATACAGCCCTTTAATCCTCACATGATGGAGCGAATCTTTGTCACGCACAATCCTCACAGGGGCACTTGTTCGAGTTTCCACCCCAATCATCAGAGCCTCATTAGTCAGAAAACCATGAGACGACTTGCCAAAATTCAAAAATCCCTGCCTCAACCTGTCCACTACAAACTTTGGCATCCAGAAATGAAGAGGAGTAGAGATAAGACCAGCAGGATATGAAGAGTCGGGCAAATCATACGACAGCCGGTGATTAACAAAATCACTCATACGCTGGGCAGGTGCTGTTTGACGCCGATTACCCTGAATCCAGGCTGTACGCTCAAGATATTCCTGGAAGCACATCATTGCAAGAGGAGAACCAGCATCGAAAACAGGCTTGTCACAATTTCCATCTGAAGCAAGCCAGTCATTCATTGACTCAACAGCCGCATCATCCAGCAAAGTCTTGTCTTTCAGATCTTCCTTATGAAGTTCAACAACCATGCCGCTGTTGCTCCAAGGAGAATTTCTGGTTGAAGCAGACATGCCATTCACAACTATCTGTTGCGGACCGCTTGCAGCAGGAACCACAGTACCACCTGGACACATACAAAAAGAATAAACCCCACGCCCATCAACTTGTGTGACAAACGAATACTCCGCAGCAGGCAGATAATCGCCCCTTCCATTCTTATTGTGATACTGAATACAGTCAATAAGATGTGCAGGATGTTCCAGACGAACGCCAACAGCCAAATCCTTAGCTTCTATCTCAACTCCGTTAGCGTGGAGCCACCGATAAACATCACGTGCCGAATGGCCCGTAGCAAGTATCACAGGGCCGTAAAGAGTTCCCGTAGTGCGCCCTGTACCGGCAGAATCAGGGCGGGAATATGATATGCCCTCCACCTTGTCACCACTGATAAGCAGGCCATCCATCCTTGTTTCAAAATGCACCTCACCGCCACACTCTATGATTGTGTTCCTCATACTCTCAATAACACCAGGCAGTTTGTCAGTGCCTATATGAGGATGAGCGTCACACAAGATGGATGCAGAGGCGCCATGCTGGCAGAATACATTCAGAATCTTGTCAACGTTACCCCTCTTCTTGCTCCTCGTATATAATTTACCGTCAGAAAATGCACCGGCACCTCCCTCACCGAAACTATAATTTGACTCACTGTCAACCATGTGTTCACGTGAGATGCGCGCTATGTCCTTTCTTCGACTATGCACATCCTTACCCCTTTCAACAACAATCGGACAGACACCGAGTTCTATCAGCCTCAATGCAGCGAACAATCCGCCCGGACCAGCACCTACGACAATAGCTTTCTGACATCCCTCAACATTCTTATAGACGACACGCTCAAAAACATCATCTTCAGGTTCCTCATTTATATAAAGCCTCACCTTAAGATTGACATAAATAACACGCTGGCGAGCATCTATGCTTCTTTTCAGCACTCTCAAATGTCTTATAGTTCTTGCATCAATTCCAGTGTCATTTGCAACAAAGCGTTTCAGCTCCTGTTCGCTTGAAGCCTGCTGAGGCAACACCCTTATTTGTAATTCTCTTATCATCTGGAAACATTATTTTTCAAGAATTATCATCCTAAAATCGCCACAAAGATAAAAAACAGATTTGACACACACAAAAACTTTGAAAAATCTCGCTATATTTGTGAATCAGAAAACGAAAACAAGGTTTGTATGAAATATATGATTGAGTTCTTGAGGGAACTGAAAAAGAACAACAACAGAGAATGGTTCAGCAGGAACAAGGAGAGATATTTGGAGGTACAGGGCAGATTCAATGAGTTTACGGAGAAGCTGATAAACGGTATTGCTTCGTTTGATTCTTCTGTGGCAAATCTCAGTGTGAAAGACTGCACTTACAGGATTTACAGGGATGTGAGGTTTTCAGACGACAAGAGTCCATACAAGACTCATCTTGGCGCAGTAATCAGCCGAGGAGGAAAGAAGTCAGGATATGCAGGCTATTATTTCCAGATAGCGGCAGGAATGGACGAAGAGGGTTCGCACTGGGACTGCAGCCACATGATTGCATCAGGACATTACTGCTATGAGCCGAAAGCGCTGCAGATTCTTCGTGAAGACATATTAGCTGGCGACGGCGACTTTGATGATATAATCAGAAACAAAGTGGACAAGAGTTTCAAGCTCGACATGAGCGACTCGCTGAAACGCAATCCTAAGGGATTCCCCGCCGATGCCCCCTATTCTGAATATCTGCGTCTGAAATCATTCTGCCTAACCAGCATGCCCGACGACAATTTTGTACTATCCCCAAACCTGTGCGACAATCTGACCAACTTGTTCAGAAGCACAAAACCATTCATTGACTATATAAACAGAGCTATTGAATATGCCAAGGAATACTGAAAACAGCATATCTAACATTCTTATAGCCGCAGCCTCTTCAGGAAGCGGAAAGACCACCTTCACCATGGGATTGCTCAGGGCGTTGAAGAAGCGCGGAATGAAGGTGCAGCCTTTCAAATGCGGCCCCGACTACATTGACACCAAATGGCATACGTTGGCAGCAGGGACAGAATCGGTGAATCTTGACATGTGGATGTCCGACAAACAACATGTGAAGGAACTTTTCAGCAAGTACGGCCATGGTTCCGACGTGTGTGTCTCAGAAGGAGCAATGGGCATGTTCGACGGTTATGACCGCTGGCATGGGAGCAGTGCAGACATAGCCCAAGCCATAGGCGCAAGAGTTGTTCTTGTTGTCAATGCCAAATCCACTGCATACAGTGTGGCTCCAATGATTTACGGTTTCAAGAATTTCAACAGCGGCATTGACATCGCCGGCGTTGTATTCAACCAAGTGGCTTCAGAGAATCACTTCAATTTTCTTAAGGAAGCATGCAAAGATGCCGGAGTGGAATGTTTCGGATACTTAAGCAAGGACAAAAGCATTGAGTTGCCTTCGCGCCATCTCGGACTAACCATTGACGAACGTTTCCGCATTGACTCGTTCATAGAGAAAGTGGCACTGATGATTGAAGCCACCGTTGATGTAGGCCGTATCATTGACGCATGCAGGACAAACGCAGTTCATGTATCTCCACCGCAAAAATCTGTTACGCCAACATTCCCGTTCTTCCCCACCCTGAAACCATCGCACATATCCATAGCCTGCGACGAGGCATTCAATTTCACCTACCGTGCAAACATAGACTTCTTCAAGGAGCTTGCCGACGAAGTTTCATTCTTCTCGCCCATCAGAGACAGTTCGCTGCCGCCAAACACCGACCTGCTCTATCTGTCAGGCGGTTATCCTGAATTTTTCCTTGCCGAACTGGTATCAAACGAGCCGATGATGCGTTCCGTAAAAGAGTATATTGAAAGCGGAGGCCACTCCTTTGCCGAATGTGGCGGAATGCTCTATCTGTGCAGAATGATAACAGACATGGACGGCAATGTTTTCAGAATGGCTGACGTTCTAAACATGGATGCCACGTTCAGGAACATGAAGCTGCACTTGGGATACAGAAGATTAGAAATAAAAGAAAACGACTTGCCCTGCATTGACTGCAAAGAAATGTATGGCCATGAGTTTCACTATTCCGACATAGAGAACATAAGCACCGATGTTGTCTGCACCGAATCCCAATATACAGCGAAGGGCAAGAAGACTGACACAAAACTGTTCAGATACAAAAACCTCATTGCCGGATACACGCATTTTTACTGGGGGAATCTGTGAAAGAGGTGTTAAGGAGTTAGAGGAGGTAAGAAGGCAATTATGAATTAGGAGTTCAGGAGTTCAGAAGTTCAGGAGTTCAGACGAATGCATTGGGTGGTATTGCAAACTCAAAAACTTAAGAACTTAAAAACTAAAAAACTCAAACTTAGCCTTATAACCTTAATTAGCTAACTTAAAAACTCAAAAACTTAAAAACTTAAAAACTCAAATCAGACTAGCCTAAAGATTTTTTTGCAAATTATTACATTGATAACATAAAATTATTTAACTTTGCCTGACAGAAGGGCTGTGAGACGATATTAATGTTAACATCAACGCTTACGGCTCCCAATAAGAAAGCACACAATTATTAATCTTATATTAAAAAAACTGAATTATGAAACCTACTCTCTTCCTTTTGGCTGCAGGTATGGGAAGCCGCTACGGCGGACTCAAGCAGCTTGACGGTCTCGGACCAAATGGTGAAACAATCATGGACTACTCTATCTCCGATGCTATCCGTGCAGGATTCGGCAAAATAGTT
>JAFTTD010000103.1 GCA_017466965.1 Bacteroidaceae bacterium | reverse complement strand
CTTTTGGCTTATTGAGTAGAACATATACTTTTTTCTCAATGCTGACAAGCTGGTCATGGAAGTGGACAGTATCAGTACGCTGTACTTTTGTTCCCAATTCCACAACAATCTCACCGTTTACTCTTACAACACCTGCCTGGATGAAATCGTCTGCTTCACGGCGTGAACATACTCCTGCATTGGCAAGATATTTGTTAAGACGTATTGGAGCATTTGGATCTTCAAGGAACTCCTTGTATTCAATACGTTTCTTCATGCTGTATTTTGCATTCGGATCGTATGCTCCCTTCTGACGCTGAGGTCCTCTTTGAGGGCGCTGTCCGTATGCTCCTCTTTGCTGATTTCCAGTGCCCTGTCCGTATGAGTTTTGTCCCTGACGAGAATATCCGTTTTTCTGCTGTCCTCCACGGTAGTTGTGTGTGTATGTAGAGTGCTGATTGCTGAATGAAGGGCGATCCTGGTTCTCGTATCCGAATCCGCGAGGTCTGTTAAAAGACTGGCGTGATGAATAGTTGTTTCCTTGAAAACGCTTCTCTCCTTCATTGTTATTTCCGAATCCCTGAGGACGGAAACCACGTTCGTTTGAATATCCGTTGCTGCTATATGCACGCTCTGTGTTGTTGAAGCGTGGACGGCGCTGACGTTCTCCCCCACGGTTTCCCTGTGTGTTGTATGCCTGGCGCTGATTGCCATACTTGTTTTCACGGTTATTGCCATTTCTGTAACCATCGCGGCTACCATAGTTCTCTGACTTGTTGGCATTGTCATTGTTCTGCCATTCTTCAAATTCACTCATAGTAATTCTGTTTTTACTTTTAATTTATTATAATGTTATATAACTGCCATCCGTCACGGACGGCTCTCTTTTAACTTCCTCTTTTGACTCCTTCTTTTATCTTCCTTCTCCTTTCCTTGCATTACACTCCAGTGTAGCTATGAGGAGTGATTTTGCGAAGTTCTTCCTTTACTGTTTCGTTTACATCAAGTTCGTCTATGAAATTAGAAATGCTCTCTGCTGTAATAGCTGCATTTGTACGTGTCAGAGCTTTCAATGCTTCGTAAGGGTTAGGGAAAGCTTCGCGGCGCAAAACTGTCTGGATTGCTTCTGCACAGACAGCCCAGCATCCGTCAAGATCCTTGTTGATTGCGTCAACGTTTAGAAGAAGTTTGCGCAATCCTTTCAATGTGCTTTGTATTGATATGAGCATGTGTCCCATTGGCACTCCGACATTTCTAAGTACTGTTGAGTCGGTCAGGTCACGCTGAAGGCGTGATACAGGAAGCTTTGTGCTAAGATGCTGTAGGATTGCATTTGCTATGCCGAGATTGCCTTCAGAGTTTTCAAAGTCTATAGGATTTACCTTGTGAGGCATTGCGCTTGAACCAACTTCACCAGCCTTGATTTTCTGCTTGAAGTATTCCATTGATACATACATCCAGAAGTCACGGTCAAGGTCAATGATGATAGTGTTGATTCGTGCCATAGCATCAAACACTCCGCTCAAATTGTCATAGTTGCTTATTTGAGTCGTCCATTGTTCGCGCTGAAGTCCAAGCTTTTCGCTTACAAACTTATTTCCGAACTCTTTCCAGTCATATCCGGGATATGCAACGTGGTGAGCGTTATAGTTTCCTGTTGCTCCACCGAATTTTGCTGTTATTGGGCAGGCCTTTAGCTGTGCAAGCTGTTCGCTCAAACGATATACATATACCATGACTTCCTTGCCGAGACGCGTTGGAGATGCTGGCTGGCCGTGAGTCTTTGCAAGCATAGGCACATCCTTCCATTCTTCAGCATATTCGCGAAGCTGGTTAATGAGTTCTTCAACCATAGGGTAGTAAACTTCTTCAAGTGCATCTTTGATAGAAAGAGGAACACTTGTGTTGTTTATGTCCTGGCTTGTAAGACCGAAATGGATGAACTCTTTGTACTCATCAAAATTACCGATAGCGTCAAGCTTTTCCTTGATAAAGTATTCCACAGCCTTCACATCGTGGTTTGTGACACTTTCAATGTCTTTCACATGCTGTGCATCCTCTTCTGTGAAATTACGGTAAATATTGCGCAATGTGTCAAACAAGCTCTTGTCGAATGACGCCAGCTGTGGCAAAGGCAATTCGCAGAGTGTGATGAAGTATTCTATTTCAACTCTTACGCGATACTTAATAAGGGCATACTCTGAAAAATAAGAAGCCAGACTCTGAGTCTTGCTTCTGTAGCGGCCGTCAATAGGAGAAACGGCTGTCAAGGCATTAAGTTCCATATATGATTAAAAATCTGTTTCGTCAAAAATGTGTGAAATTTTGCTTTCACTGTGCAAAGATACACCTTTTTAATCTTTAATCAGCACACTGAAGACACCTTTTTAAAAATAAACAGCATAATTAGCTGTTTTCTTCCTTTTCCGCGTTAGGAATTCTGAATGCGGTGTAAACTTCAAGAATTACAAACACGGTAAATGGTATGACCCAAACAGAGCGAGTGAGATAAATGCCAAAATAAAAGCCCTGAGGTAGATTCATTGTTATACCTGCAAAAAGCAACATTGCCGTTCCAAGTGTACGTTGGCGATAAAGTCGCCTTATGGTAATTGACGCTTTTGGCGCATTCATGGCATTGTAATCCTCGTGGAAACGTCCTATAGCAAACATTGTTGCCCCTAATGCAAACAGATATCCCACCCAGGAAATGTTCATAATCCATAAAGTGGCTGCAATCAGAACCACTATTTCGCCTGTGAGAGCTAAATAAGAATAAATTTTATTGCTTTTCATCTTCAATAATAAAAATGTCTTCGTTTTCTTTCTTCATGAAATACTTCTCTCGTGCCACATCCTTTATTGCCTCCGGATTGTTCTTGAGGCGTAACAGCAACTCTTTGTCTTTCTCAAATTTTGTATTATACTTGTCTATCTCATTCTGAAGTTCGTTAATCTCCTGGCGTTGTTTATGGCGTTCTACAAGGCTATGCTCGCCAACGAAACCAATAAGAATGCCGAATACGATGAGAGTAATGACATACTTGAATTTGACAATGAAGTTTTTTATGTGGTTCATCATGTTAGTTTATGTTTTTTTTGTTTGGAATGTTGATGGAACAACTAGCTTTGTTTAACGTTGCAAAGGTACTGTTTTTTTTGAATAGTGCAATATCTCCGTGCGTAAAATGGGGCTCATTTATATTCAAACGCAGGCTCATTTATTTTTTAATGCAGGCTCGTTAATATTCAAACGCAGGCTCGTTTTAATTGCAGTTCTTATGATTTTTGTTGGAAGTTTTCATTTGTTTCGTGTATATTTGCAGTATAAGATGATAGTTGTTTTAATATGGATGGATTTTAATAAGTTGATGATATGAAAAAAAATGATGGTGATTCCTACTGTGTCGGAGGTGTGAGGATGTTCTTTTTGCGTATTCTTGCCTCTCTAACTTTTTTTACTCGTCTGCCTTTCTGGCGATTAGCCAATATCCCACGTGAATGTTACGAGCGGGTAGTTCCGTTTTGGCCATTGGCTGGATGGGTTACGGGCGGTTTGATGGCGCTTGTGGCCTGGTGTGCTTTAGCTGTAGGGATGCCGTCAGTGCCGGCTGTAGTTTTGGCTTTGAGCGTGAGGATGATTGTCACTGGTGCGCTGCATGAGGACGGATGGGCGGATGTGTGTGACGGGTTTGGTGGAGGAACATCGAGGAGGAGAGTGCTTGAGATTATGAAGGATTCTCATATTGGGAGTTATGGTGTGCTGGGACTTATTGTTTATTTCCTGTTGATTGTTTTCTCGCTTTCATATATGCCGTCTTCGTTGATTCCGTTGTTAATGCTATGCGGAGATGTTTGGGCTAAATGGGTGAGTTCAAATATTATAAATATTCTTCCTTATGCACGTGATGAAAAAAGTGCGAAGAATGGGGTGGTTTATCGTCGAATGAATCTGATAGAGGGCTTTTCTGCTATATTGTGCGCTACTTTCCCTATTGGATTCTGTGTGTATAATGGAGTGAATCTTTATTCTCTTGTTATTGCAATGTGTATTTCAGGCGTTGCTGCTGGAGCTTTCTTTTATATGATGAAAAGAAGAATTGGTGGATATACAGGAGACTGTTGTGGTGCTGTATGCTTGCTGGCTGAAATGATTTTCCAAATTGTAATGCTGGTGATAATGAGGTAAGGAGATTTTTGGGAGATAAGGGGGAAGGAGTTAAGGAGGAGTTAAAGGTAGGAGTTAAAAGTAGGAGTTAAAAGAGGACAAATGTATGGGGTGGTATAGCCTACCTTAAAACCTCACAACCTTACAACCTCAAAACCTTAAAAAAAAGGGAGTTCCGCTTGCGACAACTGAAACTTTAGTTTCACAAAGGAGCGCACTTTAGTGCCCTTACACTACTGGATGGCATAGCTAACTCAAAAACTTAAGAACTTATAAACTCAAAAACCTTTAAAATATAAAGGAGTTAAAAAGGAGATGATACCTAAGGGTGTAATCTTCCTCTTTAACTCCTGTTTTTAACTTATGTGTTTACTCCTTATTAGGCTCCTGAAAAAATCAGTTTTCTAATCCTGCCATACCTTTTGTTTCGAAATAGTTTGTGTCGGCAAGCTGAAGAAGGTACTGTCCGTATTGATTCTTTTTCATTGGTTCTGCAATGCGGCGAAGTTCTTCTGCTGTAATCCATCCGTTATGGAATGCTATTCCTTCAAGACATGCAATTTTAAGTCCTGTACGCTTTTCGAGTACTTCAATAAATGTGGATGCTTCAGACATGCTGTCATGTGTACCAGTGTCAAGCCATGCAAATCCGCGTCCGAGAAGCTGAACCTTAAGATTCTTTTCTTTCAGGAATTCCTGGTTTACAGTGGTAATCTCAAGTTCTCCTCTTGGCGAAGGTTTGATGTTCTTTGCCACCTCCACAACTTTATTTGGATAGAAGTACAATCCTACTACTGCATAGTTGCTCTTTGGGTTTGCAGGCTTTTCTTCAATGCTGAGGCAGTTTCCTTCTTTATCGAATTCGGCAACTCCGTAGCGCTCAGGGTCGTTTACCCAGTATCCGAAAACAGTAGCCTTATTTTCTTCTTCAGCCATGCGTACAGACTCTCTGAGCATAGAGCTGAATCCTCGTCCGTGGAATATATTGTCTCCGAGTACGAGACATGCACTGTCGTTTCCGATGAATTTTTCACCTATGATGAAAGCCTGTGCCAATCCGTCTGGCGAAGGCTGTTCTGCATACTCGAAATGTACTCCGTAGTCACTACCATCGCCGAGCAGACGCTTGAATCCAGGTAAGTCATGAGGTGTGGAAATAATCAGAATGTCTCTGATTCCTGCCAACATGAGTACTGATATCGGGTAATAAACCATCGGCTTGTCAAAGATTGGTATAAGCTGTTTACTGACCCCCTTGGTGATAGGATAAAGACGTGTACCACTACCACCCGCAAGAACAATTCCTTTCATATTTTTTTATTTTGTTACGGTTGATATACTGCAAATATAGGTTTTTATGTTGGATTATAAGTAATTGCAGACAAAAAAAGTGCGAACAAGCCTTTGTTTTGTATATCAATGGCTTGTTCGCAGTGCTTTGTGTTTGGATATGTTAGAGTTGTTAAAGGTGTTAAGGCGTTTTTAAGTTTTTGAGTTTATAAGTTCTTGAGTTTTTAAGTTAGCTATGCCATCCAGTAGTGTAAGGGCACTAAAGTGCGCTCCTTTGTGAAACTAAAGTTTCAGTTGTCGCAAGCGGAACTCCCTTTTTTTAAAGGTTTTGAGGTTGTAAGGTTGTGAGGTTTTAAGGTAGGCTATGCCACCCCATGCATTTGTCCTCTTTTAACTCCTACTTTTAACTCCTACTTTTAACTCCTACCTTTAACTCCTTAACTTCTTAACTTCTTAACTACTCTACCTCCTTCTTCTTATTATTAGAAAGAAACTCCTACAACGAAATACATGCTTTGTGCGCTTGGATTTGCTGATATCGCTGCATTAACAGGAAGTGTAAATGTGTTTGTAACTTTTATTTCCTTTGTAGCAGATAGGGTTACGTTTGTTATAGCAAAACCTTCTGAGTTCATCTCTTCATAGTAGTCTGTAGCGAATGGTACACCACCAACAGCGGCATTCCACTCAAGTCCGCCGAGGCTGAAAGGTGCGGCAACTTCAAAGTATGAAGAATAAGCGCGATCGCCATCCTTGTTAACTCCGTCAATTCCTGCAAAGTTTGTGTACCAGTTTACAGAAACAAAATCAAAGTCATAGCCTATGTTTGCCTCAAATGTATGCCCTCCCTTGTTTGCTCCGTAGAGGAAGTATCTGTCTTTAGGGTCAATGCCTGAAACCCAGTAGTCTGTTACTGCAACTGTTAATCCGCCTAAATTGTAAGACAATGTAAGATCTATTTCCTTTGCGTCATCACTGTTGACAATGCCGTAGCTTCCCCATGCTTCAAGTCCGAATCCATTGTATTCGAGTGAAGCGTATGGCTGAATGGCTGCGTCACCCAGTTTCTGACCGCGCCAAACGTAGCTGCTTACAAGGTCTGCGCCTATAGACGCTTCCTGCGCTCCTGCTGCTGAAGGAGCAATAATTGCAATAATTAGTGCAATGCTTTTTACCAATCTTTTCATAATTTAAGTTTTAATTTTTTTAGAGTTTTTATCTTAGCTAAATAAATCTCCGCAAATATGCCTGTGCAAAGTTAAGTCTTTTTTTATAAATATAACTTTTTATGAACTTAAAAAGCCTATTATAGGGTTGCAACCTGTTTATGACAGCAGGTATCCACCTGCCAATGAGAGTATTATCAGCACTATCATGATGATTTCTGCAATTGACGCTATTGTGATGGATAGCTCCATGTCTTCTGTGTTTAACATTCGAGGGTTTGTTCCGATGTAAGGCTTGTAGAACTCTTCACCGAAATAGTTGTGTGGACCGCCGAATCTGCAGTCGAGAATGGATGCTAATGCTGCTTCTGGCCACCCGCTGTTTGGACTTGAATGCTTTGGCCCAAAGAATGCCGTGAACAGTATAAGGCTTTTGAACTTTTTAAGGAATAACGGTTTGCTTGAGCGTGTTAGCTTGTTTTTCCATAGTTCCAATGCTTTTGCTGAAATGATTATCAGAATTGCCGTGATACGTGCCGGAATATAATTCGCAAAATCGTCTATTCGGGCTGCCCAGCATCCGAAGTCCTTGTAGCGCTCGTTGCGGTATCCTATCATTGAATCTAATGTGTTTATCATCTTGTATGCTGCCATTCCCGGTATTCCGAGCACAAAAAGCCAGAAAAGTGGTGCTATGACTCCATCGCTAAGATTTTCCGCCAATGTTTCAAGTGCTGCTGTGCGTATTTCTTGTGGCGAGAGGTTTGAGGTGTCACGCCCGACAATGCGGCTTACTTGTTTCCTTCCCTCTTCTGTGCTTCTATCCACAGCTTCGAATGTCATTCTTACTTCGTTTCGCAGTGTTTTTCCTGCAAGGCAAAAGAATATGACAGTTCCGGATACAATCAGATATAGAGATGTATTTAATGCTGACAGGTTCAGAATTAATAGTGTTATGGCAAATGCTGACAATATGCAAAAGATGCTCCAGAATGCTCCTTTTGCTTTGCGGTTGTGTCCTTGGTTTAGTCTTTTCTCGCCGAAAGAAATAATTTTGCCAAATCCGACAATCGGGTGGGGTATTCCTTGCGGATCGCCAGCCAAGCGGTCGAGAATCCATCCGATGAGTATTGGCAGGCAAATGAGTGTTAAGTGTATGTGAGTCATTAATGTTGTTTATATGATGAGGAATTGTTCAATGGCATTTATCAGTATATTATTCTCTTCCTCAGTTTGGACGGCTATGCGGAAGAAATGGCTGTCAAGCCCTGTGAAGTTTGATGCGTCTCGGATAAGAATGCCATGTTCGTTTGCAAGGTAATCTTTCAGTGCTGACGCTGTTCCTATACGGAGTTTGCAAAGAAGAATATGTGTGTCGCTTGGCCATACTTCAATGGCTTTTAGTGAGTTTATTCTTTCTGCTACTCTGTCTTTCTCTTTGACAAGTGTCTCTATGTCTAACGAATACTCATCTTCATGCGCCAATAGGTAGTGTCCTGCTTCTATGGCAAGATGGTTCACAGACCATGGCATACGTTGCAGGCGTAGCATTTTCAGAAGAGGTGCACTTGCTGTTGCATAGCCAAGTCTGAGTCCTGGAATTGCGAATTGCTTTGTCATAGAATGAAGGAGTATCACATTTTCCATTGCTGTGGCTTCATTGGGCGTTATCAGAGGGCTTAGTGTGAATGGAGCGTAGCTTTGGTCAATGACAAACAATTTGTCTGAATTTTCTTTTATGGTGTCTGTGAGTTCTTTCTTCTCTATAACAGTACCCATCGGATTGCTTGGGTTGCATATCCATATCATGCGTGCGTTCTGTGGAATTTGTTTCAGACTGTAGAATGAACAGATGTCGTGTTCGTGAAGTCTGCAAGCATCCGCATATTCTGAAAATGCAGGCATGAGAATGGCTGTTTTCGTACGTCTGAATGTTTGTGCTGTCAGGTAAATAGCCTCTGTTGCACCATTGGTGACGCACACTTCTTCTGGCTGAATGGCAAGCCTTAAGGCGATAGCTTCTTCTAACGATGTGGGTTCTGGTTCAGGATATGACACAATGCCGTCGAGCTTCTGCGCCAGATGACAGAACAAAGGCTCGTGGTCAAAGTGGTTGTAAACGTTGGAACTGAAGTTGACCTTTATGTTTTTATATTTGTGCAAATCGTCGCCGTGTCCGTTCAGCATAATATCTCGTATAGTTTGTTTATATCAACAAATTGGCGTACATGGTTTGCCAGTTTGTCGTATTGCTGGTTCTTGAATTCTTCTATAGATGTGACTGCTTCGCTTGTTAATGCAGCAGGCTTATGGTCTTTCTTTATAGTAGAAAGCAGATACTCAATGAATTGCGGGTTGTCAAGAATACCATGAATGTATGTTCCCATACAATGGTCGCCCTGACGACATCCTTCGTACTGTCCGTCTGCAAGCAAACAAAGCGCTTCTTCTTTGTTGATGGCAGTTTCTCCCTGATGTATTTCATAACCCTTGCAGTTCTGACAGCTCCATTCTTTCCCGTTATGGAAGGCGAATTCCACTTGACGAGTTGTTTTTTCACCTTTCATCGTTGTGCTGACAGGAAGAAGTCCGAGTCCTGGAAGCTGTGGCACGCTTCCTTCCACTCCATCGGGGTCGGCAACTGTCTGTCCGAGCATTTGGTATCCTCCGCATATTCCGAGTACAGTGGTACCGTTCCTATGTGCGCGAACTATTGCTTGAGCCACTCCGTTTCGTCTTAGTTCATAGAGATCGTCGAGAGTTGATTTTGTGCCAGGCAGAATTATGATGTCTGCTTTTTGAAGGTCTTCAACATTATTGGTGTAGAATAGGTTGAGTCGTTCATCACGTTCAAGCATGGCGAAGTCTGTGAAATTTGATATGTGGCGTAGCATTACCACTGCCACATTGGTTTTGCTGCCAGATGTGGTGGTGCATTTTTTTGCAAGTTCCACAGAGTCTTCCTCTTCAATGTAGATGTCGCGGAACATGGGCACAACACCGAGCACAGGGATGCCGCATATTTCTTCAAGCAGTTTTTTTCCTTCTTCAAACAGCCTTATGTCACCGCGGAATTTGTTTATGATGATACCCTTGATTCGTTTCCTGTCTTCTGGCGTTTGTAACATTATGCTGCCGTAAACGCTGGCGAACACTCCTCCTCGGTCAATGTCTGCAACGAGTATGACATCTGCATTGGCATGGCGTGCCATTGGCATGTTTACAAGGTCTGTGTCGCGAAGGTTGATTTCGCTTATGCTGCCTGCCCCCTCCATCACTATCGGATTGTGGCGTGTTGCCAAACGGTCGTATGCGGCGCATACCTGTTCCCTCAGTTCTCCTTGGCGTTCACGTCTGAAGTAGTCGTAGGCACTTCGGTTTCCTAATGGCTTGCCGTTGAGTACCACTTGTGTGGTGTGTTCGGAATTTGGCTTTAGCAATAGAGGGTTCATGTCTGTGTGCGGAGCGAGTCCGGCAGCTTCAGCCTGTACGGCTTGTGCTCTGCCAATTTCTTTGCCGTCGGGGGTGGCAAATGAGTTCAGTGCCATGTTTTGCGCCTTGAATGGTGCGGGTGAATAACCATCTTGCAGGAATATGCGGCATAGAGCTGTCGCTATGATGCTTTTGCCTACATCGCTTCCTGTTCCTGCAAGCATCACGGGGTGAAGTCTTCTATTGTTGTTCATTCTATTATTCTGTAGTATCGTGGTGTGTAATAAGGCAGTATTTCGGGATGAAACGCCTTCACGAAATCTGCCAGCAGATAATGTGGCTCTACAGGGGACAGTTCCCTGTAAGGGCATTGGGCAAGATTGCAGTATATGACTTTCTTCTCCTTGAATGCCCTTAAATCGCCATATCTCGGATCCTCTTCAAGCAGAATGCTGCGCGAGTATTCGCCGTCGAATGACCCGTCTGTCTGCCAATACTCTGTGTTCATTGCTTGGGCATATACCGATTCAAAGTCAAGTGTCAGTCCGCCGCTCTTGTCGTTGTCTTTCAGAAAATAGTCAGCTCCGGCATCAGCGAAGATGTGCGCCATGTAGCTGTTTCCACCTACAACGTACCAGCCGTTTCTCATTTCGCGTCCCGACAGTACAGTAGGGCGGTGTTTTGCCTTTTGGCGGACAATATCCTTCAGTGCATGATATTTTCTCTCAATGTCGGCAAAGACAGCATTAGCTCTTCTCTCTTCGCCACATAGTAGTCCTGTCAGCTTTATCCATTCAGCCTGTCCAAGGGGGTCGGTTTCGCTGTAGCCGTGATGTGGTATAAGAGGTATGCCGCAGTCTTTAAGTTGCTCAAATCCACCGTGTTTGCTTTCCGATGTGAATATTATATCGGGCGAAGCCGCCAGGACTTTTTCAACATCAAAAGTTCCCTCCATGCCTATTCTGAATGTGTAGCCTTCCTCTGTTTGTTTCTTAATTTTGGGGTTGAACAAGTGGCGAAGACTCGTGATACCGACTATCTTGTCTTCAGTTCCTATGGCTGTGAAGTTTGACAACTGAAGCGCCGTCATGCATATAGCTCCCTTAATAGGTATGCTCAGGTGTGTGTGATCCTCGCTGAATTTCTCTTCGCAAAGGCATGTTGTGCCCTTGCTGCTTTTTCTGAGAACGAGTCTTACGGGACGTGACGAAACCTTGTTCTGCGGATGTGATATGACTACGTTTATAGTGCCGCTGTCTGTATATTCCACTTTTATGCCTTTGGCGTACTTTATGGCAATGGAGTCGCTGTAGTTTGTTGCTGAAGCAAACAGCGAATCACGCTCTTCGTTCACGAAAAAGCTGACATGGCTTTCTCTGCCATCAGTATCTGTGGCGTTGTTGTAACAGGCTGCTGTCAGCACGAGCATCGCAATTGTTCCGATGTATGTCCTTATTTTATTCATCCTGTGTTTTGAAAATTATTGTATAGTGACTTTTTTACAAAAAGAAATAGAAAGTGCAAAGTTAAGCAAAAATGCTTATGAAACAAAAATAAACACGATTGTGGCATGTTTAGCTTGGGGATATGATGCGATGTCATCCATGTGATATTATCATCAATACAAAATGAAGTGTCTGTATGTAAAAAAAGTGCCTTTTTCAAATAATTATTACTGCTGCAAAGCAATAATTTCGTAATTTTGTAGTCACATGCGACAAAAAATGGCCTTAGTGTATTTTTTGATTCCATGTAATAATAAGTGATTGTATATTGTATATGGAAAAGGTTGTTAAAAAAAACGTAAGGGTGAAACCTAAGCGTTCGCCGTTTGCAATGTGGGATTGGTTCTTGAACCGACCATGGTCTTCGGGCGTTATTCTGATGGCATGCGTGGTGGCAGCTATGTTGTTGGCAAACCTGCCGGCAACGATGGAACTGTATAGGGCAGCGTTAAATACGGATTTGGCTATTACGGTGATGAGTCCGATAGATGCCGAAACGGGTAGGAGGTTAATAGAGTGGTCGTTCCCTCAAGGGATGACAGTGGAAAAATTTGTGAACGATGTCCTGATGGTGGTGTTCTTCTTCACTGTTGGTCTTGAGATAAAGCGCGAGATGGTTTCTGGTGAACTTTCGTCTGCTAAGAAAGCCATGCTTCCTGTTATGGCGGCTATGGGCGGAATGGCTGTGCCTGCTTTGATATACGCATTCATCAATGGCGGAACTGCTGCGCAAAGCGGATGGGGTATCCCCACTGCTACTGACATAGCCTTCGCTGTGGCTATTCTTTCCATGTTTGGAAGGCGCGTGCCTACGTCGTTAAAGGCGTTTCTGACAGCGTTGGCTATAGCCGACGACTTGGGGGCAATCCTTATAGTAGCAATATTCTATGGTGGCAGCATAAACCTGGATATGTTGAGCATTGCCATGCTGATTATAGCATTGGTGCTGATAATGAACAGAATGAGGGTGAACAGCATGATGTGCTACCTTATCCCTGCTATAGCCGTATGGTTCTTGTTCTATTATTCGGGCGTTCATTCAACGATGTCGGGTGTTGTAATGGCTCTGGCCATTCCGATGGACAGCATACCAACAGGCAAGGATATGGCAAGCCGTTTGCACCGCTCGCTTGAGCCGTGGGTAAACTATGCCATCATGCCTATATTCGCGCTTGCCAATGCAGGAGTGGTTATTCCCGATTTGTCGGAAGCCAATCCTTTCAGTTACTCTTCAGAGCTTGGCTCCGTAGGGTTGGGCGTAATATTAGGATTGGTATTAGGCAAGCCGTTGGGTATAACTCTTGCCAGCGCTTTGGCGATAAGGATGAAAGTAGGCGAAATGCCTTCTGGGGCTACATGGAGCAAACTGGCTGCAGTGGCTTGTTTGGGAGGTATAGGATTTACTATGTCTATATTTGTTGACACACTGTCGTTCGGTGAACAGAGCATCGCTATAGCGACAGAATTGCGCAACATGGGCAAGATGGCAGTACTGTGTGCTTCGGTGTGTGCTGCTGTTTTGGGCTGTGTGTGCATTATGATTTCATGCAATAAAAAACAGAATATATGAGAATACTTATTTTAGGTGCGGGAAAGATGGGAGCATTCTTTACAGACTTGCTCAGTTTTGACCATGAGGTGGCTGTATATGAAATAGATGCCCGTCGACTTAGATTCATGTATAATACTCAGCGATTCACTGACAAAGAGGAAATTAGGGATTTCGCTCCAGAACTTGTGATAAATGCAGTTAGTTTGAAATATACTCTGGATGTATTCAGGGAAATAGTGCCATTGTTGCCAAAGGAGTGCATATTGAGCGATATTTCGTCTGTCAAGACAGGGTTTAAGGAATACTACGAGGGATGCGGAATGCGCTATGTGAGTACGCATCCGATGTTCGGACCTACATTTGCAAACTTAGGAAAATTGTCGAATGAGAACGCCATAATCATAAGCGAAGGCGATTATATGGGGCGTATATTCTTCAGAGACCTCTATTCTAAAATGGGCTTGCACATCTGCGAATACACTTTTGAAGAGCATGACAAGACTGTTGCTTATTCACTGAGCATCCCTTTTATATCTACATTCGCTTTTGCTGCTGTTATGAAACATCAGGATGCTCCTGGTACCACCTTCAAGCGCCACATGAAGATTGCAGAGGGCGTATTGAGCGAAGATGACTGTTTGCTTAGGGAGATTCTTTTCAATCCTTATACAAAGGAACAGGTGGAGCAGATAAGGACAGAAATGAAGGAACTGGTGGAAATCATTGATGAAAAGGATGAAGCCAGAATGCAGGCATACCTTACAAGGATAAGGAAGAATATTAAATGAGGGAAGTGCGTAAATTATGAGTTAAGGAATTAAGAAGTTAAGAAGTTCAGGAGTGAAGAAGTTAAGGAGGAAAGGAGTTAAGTAGTTAAGAAGTTAAGTAGTTAAGTTTTAATTATGAATTATGATAGCCTACCTTAAAACCTTACAACCTCAAAACCTTATAACCTTAAAAATAAGTAAGTTCAGACGAATGCATAGGATGTATAACTAACTCAAAAACTTAAGAACTTAAAACTTAAAAACTCAAACTTAAACTTATATCAAATAAAAGAAGTATCTTTGCGGAAATTTAAATAACAGAAAAATAACATAACAGAAATATGGAAACTGTAGTGAGCGGAATACGTCCGACCGGAAACCTCCACTTGGGAAATTATTATGGAGCTGTGAGAAGTTTCGTTGAGATGCAGAGTGAGTACAATTGTCTTTATTTTATTGCTGACTGGCATTCGTTGACAACTCATCCGAAACCAGAAAATATACAGAAGAGCGCTCGTACCATATTGGCTGAATATCTGGCGTGCGGCATTGACCCTGAAAAGGCTACTATATATATACAGAGTGATGTGCCAGAAACTATTGAACTGTATCTGTATCTTAACATGAATGCATATCTTGGCGAGTTGAGCAGAGTGACAACGTTCAAGGAGAAAGCCCGCAAGCAACCAGACAATGTGAATGCAGGACTTTTTACATATCCAACTCTTATGGCTGCCGACATTCTTCAGCATCGTGCGGTAAAAGTGCCTGTGGGTAAAGATCAGGAGCAAAATATGGAGATGGCACGCAAATGTGCAAGACGTTTCAATAATATCTATCAGACGGAATTTTTCCCAGAACCTCAGAACTTCTACCTGAGCGATCGTGCAGTAAAAGTTCCAGGATTAGACGGAAGCGGAAAAATGGGAAAGTCTGAGGGAAACTGCATATATCTATGCGATGACGAGAAAACAGTACGCAAAAAAGTTATGCGAGCAGTTACAGACAGCGGTCCGCAAGGGCCTAACAGTGAAAAGCCAGAGGTTATCAAGAACTTGTTCACTCTGATGGAGATTGCATCAAGCAAAGAAACTTATGACTATTTTGATGAGAAATGGAACGACTGCTCCATTCGCTATGGCGACATG
>JAFTTD010000102.1 GCA_017466965.1 Bacteroidaceae bacterium | reverse complement strand
GTTTTGATATTGAAAGTATTATTGAAGGTGTTGCATTATGAGAGCCATGCCCCATTTTTTTTGCTGAACCAACAACAACATCTGCTACATCAGACACCAGAATAGGATTCCCATTGAAAGTCTTTATCAAGGTACGCCCCATTTCTTCAACATCATTAGTTCTTGTTATACCACGTACTGCATATTCATTTCCGTAGTCACGAACTACGCCTCCGGATGAATTATTGCCAAATGAACGACATACCGATTCCAGTTCTTTCATTGACACGCCATACGCATTCATAAGCTGCGGATCTGCCAATATCTGATACTGTTTCAAATCACCGCCAATGATTGTTACCTGCGACACTCCTCCTGTTGCAAGAATTGCTGGTTTCACAACCCAATCGGCAAGCGTACGAAGTTCCATCATTGAAGTAGTGTCTGCTTGCATTCCAACAAACAGGATCTCACCCATAATACTTGACTGAGGAGCCATTTCTGGTACTACTCCATCAGGCAGTTCAGAAGAAAGAGTAACCATCTTCTCGCTTACAATTTGTCGGGCACGATAAATATCTGTACCCCAATCAAATTCCACCCATACGAATGAATATCCTGCGTTAGAAGAAGAACGAACACGACGTACCCCTGTTGCACCATTAACAGCTGTTTCTATCGGGAAAGTAACAAGTCTTTCCACTTCTTCAGTTGCCAGTCCATGGGCATCAGTCATAACAACAACTGTCGGAGCCGTCAAATCTGGAAATACATCAACATCCATTTCCTCTGCACATATAATTCCTCCGACAATTATCAAGACTGTCCCTATCAGAACCATAAGACGATTCCTAAGCGAATAACGTATAATGTTATTTATAAAGTCCATATAAAATATACTTTTTTTAAAGGAAAACATTTAATGACTATGACCGAGATGAGGGTCAACAGAACCTGTGGCTTGCGCCAGTTTCAGATGAACAGCACCTTTGCAAACAACCTTGTCTCCTTCGTTAAGCCCATGATGCACGACTCTGCGTTTACCATCGTATGCACCAACTTTCACTTCTCTTTTTTCAAAGAAATCACCAACACTATTCACATAGACATAATAAGTTCCCATTTCTTCAATCAATGCTTCTTCAGGAACACTGATATGTGTTTGTCCATCCTCACTTTTAATATAAGCCTCAACAAATGTGCCAGGTACAAGCCCATCAATAGCATCAACAGCAAATACAACAGGGAGCATAGGAGATTCCTTGCTCACATTCTTCCCATAAGACAACAATTTCCCATTCAGTTCATCAAGAGTGTAGCTCTTATTTGAAGATATAATTCTAAAAGTTGCAGACTTTATAGAAGAAAGAAGAC
Source organism: Bacteroidaceae bacterium (assembly GCA_017466965.1). The sequence goes on along the minus strand of JAFTTD010000102.1, from coordinate 2,587 downwards.
TTGAATATCTTGACTGAACATTAGCATGAATATAAAAATTACGATTCTCTGATACTACGAACAAAGTGGTACCAGCAGCCACATATTCTCCCTCGCTTACTCTGACCTCATTTAACACGCCATCAACTGGTGAACATATTTTTTGATTACCTGAAGCAAAACCATCATTTAAGCTCATATAAAGAGCCTCGGCTGACTCCATCTCCGCCTTTATCTTTAGCAACTCTGATTTAGACACAATTTTATCATCCGCCAAATCTTTCTTCCTTTCATATTCTGCCTTTACCCGAGTATATTCAGCACGAGCCTCAGCCAGTCGCACACCGATGTCACAATCTGAAAAGTTTTCACTTACAAGCTCAGCAAGCACTTGTCCTTTCTTAACAGTCATACCTGGCACTACATCACGTCCATTAAAATTCAGCACACCACCACTTTTTGAAACAAGATCTGATTTATCACCAACAGCAAGTTCAACCTCTGCCATACTTCTAACTACTGTACCAAAAGGCTCCTTACAACATTCAATAGTTTCTATTCCGACTGTTTTTTGTAGAGTTTCATTAAAGTGCAAGCCATTGTCACCATGCTGTTTTTCACCTGTATGCTCTTGTGTTTCAAGGTGTTCAGAAGCATCTTCTTCATGTTCATGATCGTGGTTATGCGAATGACATGATAAAAGAGTTAACGCACTCAGCAGAATTGGCAATGAAACTGTTTTGAAAGATAAATTATTCATAATATCATAATTGTTTGTATTATGAATGCAAAAATATCCTTTTCAACATGCAACTTGGTTGCATATTGAAAAGGGAACAACTACAATTATTATGGTTCTTCTTAATGGAGCTAAAGAAAGAAGTTAAAAGAAGAAGTTAAAAAAAGGAATCAAAAAGGGAGTTAAAAGAAGATATAAAATATAAACGATAGCGTGATAAAAAAGGCATCTATGCTATGTTCTTTTTGTAACTGTCTCTGTTTTTAACTCCCTTTTTTATTATTCATACGTTTTACATATATCACCTATAACAAGACCTGCAAGCACAAGTCCAAAAGTTGCAACTGCATGCATAACTGTTCCGTTATGATTCACCTTATTGAATAACGGATTTGTATCAGTTAAATCGGATTCTTCAGAATTACCTTTATTAGCAAGAAGTTCTTCGCTAAACACACACATTATCTTACTTGCCGGCATCATATCAAGCTTTTTCATTCTACGGCGTAATGCTGCCCCAAGCGGACATCCTTTAACTTTTCTGAATTCTGCAACTTGTATTTTTGTAATATCAAACTTTAGCGCAGCACCCATTGAAGAGAAAACTCTTGCCGAAGTACGGGAAGCTGTGAACAAAAGGTGAGCTTTGTGCGCTAAGGAATCAATTGCATCTATTATGTAATCATACTGTTCAAGATGGAACGATTGAGAGGTTTCAGATGTATATATATCCTGTATTGGAACAATTGTTGCTTCAGGATTAATTGCCATCAACCGGTCGCGCAGAACCTCAACCTTAGGCTGGCCAATGGTTTCTACTGTAGCCATGAGCTGGCGATTCAAATTTGAAGGCGCAACCATATCACTGTCAACTATGTCCAAATGCGTTACACCTGTTCTTATAAGAGATTCTGCACACCATGAACCTACTCCTCCAACTCCAAACAATATAACCTTGACACATTTCAGTCTTTGCATGGCTTCAGAGCCTATCAACAATTCTGTGCGCTGAAAATAATTCTCATTCATATTCTTAAAATTACAATAAAGGAGGGCTGGATGGTCCCTCCTTTATAAAGCTTTTTATTTTATTCTACTTTGAAAGTTGAAGATGTTAAATAAACGGGAGATAAAATACTATCGCAATTATCATTTAATTTGCAAAGTAACAATTGACATCTTAGGCATTTCTACAACAAGTTCGCCATTCTTGTTTATTTTTGCCTTCTTGAACTCAACAGGCACAACTTTGTTAGGATTTTCAAATGTATTATGATCCTTCATGTCCTTTGATGTCAGTAGTACTGCATTCTGAATTTTTCCTTTTATAGAACCCAGGCTTATTGTCACAGTATTTGAATTATCAAGGTCAGCATTTGCCAAGCTTATGTTTACTGTTCCGTCCTTCATTCTTGAAGCGGATGCGCTGAGATATGGAGATGTGCGCTGACCATTTCTGTCACGCTCATTCTCTGCATTGAACGTGTCAGATGTGATATTGACAGGAATGTTCACAGCCTCCATGTGATCAACATACATTTTGAAAACATGATATGTTGGAGTAAGAACCATTTTATCTTCCTTTGTCAAAACCATGCTTTGCAAAACATTTGCCACTTGTGCAATGTTTGTCATCTTTACTCTCTGAGTATATTGATGGAAGATGTTCAGCGAGAATGCAGCGACCATAGCGTCACGCATTGTATTCTGCTGATACAGATGTCCGCGTATGCTACCAGGCTCTTCATCCCACCATGTACCCCATTCATCAACGAGCAAACCTATACGGCGGCGAGGATCATGACGGTCCATTATTTCAATATGCTTCTTGAGCACCTCTTCCATGCCTACACCACACTTTGCTATTGT
>JAFTTD010000101.1 GCA_017466965.1 Bacteroidaceae bacterium | reverse complement strand
GATTGAAAATAGAATCAGCAAACTATTCCGAATCCTTAGTCAATATCTGTTTCATACCGTTTCGCATCATTTTGCGTCTCATAGTGAAAACACTCTTCACAATCCTCCTGAACAATCGTTCATCACACCCAAGACTTTCCTTTGAATTTCGTGTAAGCCTTATTACAGCACTTTTAACCTTAGGCGGAGGATTAAACACGTTTTCATGAACTGTGAAAAGATAATCAACATCATACCACGCCTGTATAAGCACACTCAACACTCCATAAACCTTAGAACCAGGAGCTGCGGCCATACGTTCAGCTACTTCCTTCTGTATCATTCCTGTGCAGCAAGGAATAAGATTCTTGTTTTCAAGCATCTTGAAGAATATCTGACTTGAGATATTATATGGATAGTTTCCTGTAAGAACAAAAGGTCTGCCTTCAAACACTTTCTCTAAATCCATTTTCAAGAAATCCGCCTCAATCACATTGTCGGCAAGAGCAGGAAAGTGTTCACGAAGAAAAGGAACAGACTCAAAATCTATTTCTACTACCTTAAGTTCACGAGGCTTTTTCAACAGGAATTGTGTCATGACTCCCATTCCAGGACCGACTTCCAGCACAGGTATATCCGGACAAGCATCAACAGTGTCAGCTATGTCGCTCGCCACTTTCAAATCAGTCAGAAAGTGCTGACCGAGAAATTTCTTTGGTCTTACTAAGTTCATGATGTTTTTTTTATAACAATATTTTCATCTTCAATCTGCATTCACTATATTTGCATAGACTTTGCAGCAGTACTATTCATGATGTATTTCGGCAAAGGTAATGAAAATAAATCATCCTCACAATTGAACAGCAAGAAGATTATAAAGACAACATTCAATATATTGTTCCCGTTGGTTCTCGGGGGCGGTATATTGTATTGGATGTATAGAGATTTTGACTTTACAAATCTTCGTTCAACATTTATTTATGAGATGAACTGGTGGTGGATGGGATTCTCTATGATTTTCGGAGTTTCAGCTCAGGTTTTCAGAGGGTTAAGATGGAGGCAGACATTGGCTCCACTGAACGAGAATCCACGCACAATGGACTGTATTCACGCCATTTTCCTGTCATACGCATCAAGTATTATAATCCCAAGGATAGGTGAAGTTGCGCGGTGCGGAGTTCTTACAAAATATGACAACACTTCGTTTACAAAATCATTAGGAACAGTCGTTACAGAACGTATAATAGACTCCCTTCTTGTTATGGGAATAACAGCTTTGGTGTTTCTATTCCAAATAAAAGTTTTCTTGACATTCTTCGACAAAACAGGTACAAACTTTCATGACTTGCTGAGCGACTTTTCATCCACAGGCTACATTGTGACTACATTGTGCCTAATAGCGACAATAGCTCTCATTTATTTCGTATTCAGAAAGCTTAGTATCCTCTCAGGTATTAAAAGGTCTATTGACAATATCAAAGCCGGCATATTCTCACTGAAGAAAGTTGAAAACAAATGGTTGTTTACATTTTACACCCTGGCTATATGGGGAAGCTATTTTCTGCACTATTGGATAACATTCAAATGCTTTGACTTTACAGAGAATCTCGGTTTCACCGTTGCTATTGTTTCATTCATAGTGGGAAGTATTTCGGTGATAGTTCCAACGCCTAACGGTGCGGGACCATGGCATTTTGCAGTAAAAACAATTCTCGTTTTATACGGAGTGGCAG
>JAFTTD010000100.1 GCA_017466965.1 Bacteroidaceae bacterium | reverse complement strand
TGTCAATTACGTCCAATGGTATCGTCTGAACTCCCGAACTCCTCAACTCCTTTTATTACAAGGTAGCAACTTAAAAACTAAAGAACTTAAAAACTAAAACTAAATATGGACTACAATTTTAGAGAAATTGAAAAGAAATGGCGACAGAAGTGGGTGGAACAGAAGACCTACAAGGTTGTCGAGGATGAGAACAAGAAGAAGTTCTATGTTCTGAACATGTTCCCTTACCCATCGGGTGCCGGATTGCATGTTGGTCATCCGCTTGGATACATCGCAAGTGACATTTACGCAAGATATAAGCGTCTGCAAGGTTTCAATGTTCTGAACCCTATGGGCTACGATGCTTACGGTCTGCCTGCTGAGCAGTATGCCATTCAGACAGGTCAGCATCCTGAGGTTACTACAGTGGCAAACATTGACCACTACCGTGAGCAGCTCGACAAGATTGGCTTCAGCTTTGACTGGGACCGTGAGGTTCGCACTTGCGCTCCAGACTACTATCACTGGACTCAGTGGGCTTTCCAGAAGATGTTCAACAGCTATTACGACAATGCAGAACAGAAGGCTATGCCTATTGAAAAACTTGTTGAAGCATTTGAAACTAATGGTACAGAAGGTGTTGATGCCGCTTGCTCTGAAGACATGAAGTTCACAGCTGCCGAGTGGAACGCCATGGATGAGAAGCAGAAGAGCGATGCGCTGATGAACTGGCGAATTGCTTTCCTTGGCGAAACTATGGTAAACTGGTGCCCTAAGCTCGGTACTGTGCTGGCTAACGACGAGGTTATTGACGGTGTGAGCGAACGCGGTGGCTACCCTGTGGAACAGAAGAAGATGCGCCAGTGGTGCCTCAGAGTGTCAGCCTATTCTCAGCGTCTGCTCGACGGTCTTGACGTGATTGACTGGACAGACTCTCTGAAGGAGACTCAGCGCAACTGGATAGGCCGTTCTGAAGGTGCTGAAATACAGTTCAAGGTGAAGGACAGCGATGTGGAATTCACTATCTTCACTACTCGTGCCGACACTATGTTCGGTGTGACATTCATGGTTCTTGCTCCTGAGAGCGAACTTGTTCACACTCTTACAACAGCTGAGCAGAAACAGGCTGTGGATGAATATCTTGACTATGTGAAGAAGCGTACTGAGCGCGAGCGCATGATTGACAAGAAGGTTACAGGTGTGTTCACAGGAAGCTATGCTACTAATCCTTTCACAGGCGAATCTATTCCGGTTTGGGTGAGCGACTATGTGCTTGCCGGCTACGGAACAGGCGCCATCATGGCGGTTCCTGCTCACGACAGCCGCGACTATGCGTTTGCTAAGCACTTCAATCTTCCTATCGTTCCGCTTGTTGAGGGCTGCGATGTGAGCGAAGAAAGCTTTGACGCTAAGGAAGGCATTGTAACGAATTCTCCTCGCGAGGGTGTGGAGCCATACATTGACTTCTCACTCAACGGACTGACTATCAAGGAGGCTATTGCAGCCACTAAAAAATATGTGAAGGAACACAATCTGGGCCGCGTGAAGGTGAACTACCGCCTGCGCGATGCCATCTTCAGCCGTCAGCGCTACTGGGGCGAACCATTCCCTGTTTACTACAAGAACGGCATACATTGCATGATTCCTGAAGAGTGCCTGCCTCTTGAACTTCCTGAGGTTGACAAGTTCCTCCCTACCGAAACAGGCGAACCACCGCTTGGCAACGCTACTAAATGGGCTTGGGACGAGGTGAACAAGCAGGTTGTTGAAAACACAATGATTGACAATCAGACAGTGTTCCCTATAGAGCTTTATACTATGCCGGGATTCGCAGGTTCTTCTGCTTACTACCTCCGCTATATGGACCCTCACAACGGGGAAGCTCTTGTTGGCGAGAAGGCTGACAATTACTGGCAGAACGTTGACCTCTATGTTGGAGGTACAGAACACGCTACGGGCCACCTTATCTACAGCCGATTCTGGAACAAGTTCCTCTTCGACTTGGGATACAGCGTTAAGGACGAACCGTTCCAGAAGCTCATCAACCAGGGCATGATACAGGGACGAAGCAATTTCGTATATCGCATAAAGGACACCAACACATTCGTGAGCCTCAACCTCAAGAACAACTACGACACAACTCCTATTCATGTGGATGTGAACATCGTGAGCAACGACGTGCTCGACATTGAGGCTTTCAAGGCTTGGCGCCCTGAATATGAAACAGCTGAATTCATTCTTGAAGACGGAAAGTACATCTGCGGATGGGCTGTTGAAAAGATGTCGAAATCAATGTTCAATGTTGTGAACCCAGACATGATTGTAGAGAAATATGGTGCAGACACTCTCCGCCTGTACGAAATGTTCCTCGGACCTGTAGAGCAGTCAAAGCCTTGGGATACCAACGGTATTGACGGATGTCACCGTTTCCTCAAGAAACTTTGGGGCATGTATTTCGACCGTGAGGGAAATCTTCTTGCTTCTGATGCCGAACCAACTAAGGACGAGCTCAAATCGCTCCACAAGCTTATAAAGAAAGTTACTGCAGACATTGAGGTGTTCTCATACAACACAAGTGTGAGCGCATTCATGATATGCCTTAACGAACTGAACCAGCAGAAGAGCCACAACCGCAAGGTTATGGAAACATTGGCAGTGCTGCTTGCACCGTTCTGCCCTCATCTGTGTGATGAACTTTGGGAAGTACTCGGACACGACACATCAGTATGTGACGCGCAATGGCCTGAGTTCAACGAGGAATATCTGAAGGAAGATTCAATGAACCTTACTATAAGCTTCAACGGCAAGGCTCGTTTCCAGCTTTCATTCCCTGCTGATGCTGACAATGCTACCATAGAGCAGACAGTGCTTGCTGACGAGCAGTCTAAAAAGTACATGGACGGATTCACTGTTGCCAAAGTCATCATCGTGCCTAAGAGAATAGTGAATGTGGTACTGAAGAAGTAAGGATATGAGGATATAAAGCGTATTTAAGTTTTTAAGTTCGTAAGTTTTTGAGTTTATAAGTTCTCTACAGTTCCGTCATTCCAACAGAGCGTTAGCGACGAGGAATCTCCTTCCATGTGGCAGAATATCTGAAAGCAACCATCCTATGGAGTAAGGGCACTAAAGTGCACTCCTTTGTGAAACTAAAGTTTCAGTTGTCGCAAGCGGAACTCATATTACGTTCCGCTGTCTGAACTCCTGAACTCCCGAACTCCTGACAATAAAGTTGTAAGGCAGGTTCACGAACTTACGAACTTACGAACTCACAAACTTAAAAACTCACGAACTAAAGAACTAAAAAACTAAAAAACTAAAACAAAGTGAAACTCTTTCATGAAATAAAGGACTATGTGTTCATCACATTGGGACTGACACTGTATTCGCTGGCAGTGACATACTTCCTGCTTCCCTACGGACTGACAACAGGCGGTGTGACAGGTGTGGCATCAATCATCTACTATGCTACAGGCTTTGAGGTACAGAACTCTTATCTGATAATCAATGCCATATTCCTGCTTGCAGCAGTAAAGATTCTTGGATTCAAGTTCTGCGTCAAAACAATCTATGCAGTATTGTCCATGACATTCATCTTGTGGGTATTGCAGAGGCTTGCAGAAGACCCTGTCACTCACGAACTGCCAAAACTTGTCGGCGACCAGATATTCATGGCGTGCGTCATAGGCGCCTGTCTTGAAGGCGTAGGCCTTGCAATCTGTTTCTCCAATAACGGTAGTACAGGCGGAACAGACATCATTGCAGCCATAGTAAACAAGTACAAGCCAATATCATTGGGACAAGTGCTGATGCTCTGCGACGTTATCATCATCTCTTCTTGCTACTTCGTATTCCACGACTATCAGCGAGTTGTATTCGGCTTTGCCCTGCTCATAATGTCAAGCGTCACACTCGACTATGTCATGAACCGCAACAGGCAGTCTGTGCAACTGATGATATATTCGCGTAACTACAGAAAAATTGCTGATGCAATAAACAGTACAGGACGCGGAGTGACAGTGCTCAACGGTACCGGATGGTACACAAAGACAGAACGTAACGTTGTTGTAGTATTAGTGCGCAGAAGTGAGTCCGTCAACATACTCAGAATGATAAAATCTATAGACCCATACGCCTTCATCTCTATGGCCAACGTGGCGGGAGTGTATGGAGAAGGATTTGACGAACTGAAATCAAAAAAGCAGAAGTCAGATAAACCGGCATTAGTCTTTGCCAGCAACAATGCGCACAAACTTGAAGAAATACGCTCTATCCTTGGCGACAAATTCGAGATAAGAAGCCTGGAAGACATCGGCTGCCATACTGATATACCTGAAACAGCCGGAACTCTGCAAGGAAACGCTTTGCAGAAAGCCGAATACATCAAGAAATTCTATGGTTACGACTGTTTTGCCGATGACACTGGTCTTGAGTGCAAGGCTCTGAATGGTGAACCAGGAGTATTCTCTGCAAGATATGCCGGAGGCACAGGACACGACTCAGAAGCGAACATGAAAAAGCTGCTGAGCAACCTTGAAGGCAAAGAAGACCGCTCTGCACAGTTCCGTACCGTTATAGCGCTTATCTACAACGGAGAAACACACTATTTTGAAGGAATAGTGAAAGGAACTATCACAAAAGAGCGCAGTGGCAGTGAAGGTTTCGGATATGACCCTATATTCATGCCTGAAGGATATGACAAGACGTTCGCCGAACTCGGCAGCGACATCAAGAACACCATCAGCCATCGGGCGTTAGCAGTAGAAAAGCTTGCGGAATTCCTGAAATAGCACAAAGCTACGCTAAATATCAAATCTACATTAGAGGGCTTGCCTAAATGACATTGTTCATTTTAGCAAGCCCTCTGCTATTGCAATCATTATGCTCAAACTGAGAGAAAGTGAAACCAGTCTGCATTGCTTAAAAGAGCTAAATCCCATGCTTGGAATCTCCATTATGGCTATTCTACAGCCTCACCATTATCATTGAAAATCTTACCTTCAATCTTTATTATAGACTGCAGCACAGAATCTTTAACAGCACTATGACAAACTGCAGTGCTACACTTTACCCATGAACATAAAAAAAACAATCCCCGGAAGCTCACACATTTGATGCTTCCGGGGATTGTATGCAATCCTATTCTTATTACTTCATTGATGTAGTCATACCGATTTCAAGTCTGTTTCCACTTGTAAAGATTTTCTTTGCCACTTTCTGAATATCTTTTGTTGTAATGGCATTTACAGTCTTTTCGTATATGTCAACATAGTCTTTGCCTTCTGTAACGTTTTGAATCAGCTGGTTCATCCAGTATCCGTTGCTCTTCAAACGTTCTGTATGGCTACGCAGCATGTATTCCTTAACCTTATTGAGGTCTTCCTGCTTA
>JAFTTD010000099.1 GCA_017466965.1 Bacteroidaceae bacterium | reverse complement strand
TTTTTCTGATTTACACCTATTGCTCCTCCTCGTTGATTTGCGCCACCAATGTGTAGCATTCGCTTATTCCCTCCTCAATTATCAGTTCTGAGATGGAGTCTTCAAGATGGTTCTGAATTGCCCTTCTCAATGGTCTTGCTCCGAACTGCTTGTCATAGCCTTTGGTGGCGATGAACTCCTTTGCCTTGTCTTCTATCACGATGTCGTAGCCCAGGGCTTTGATGCGCTGGTATACTCCCTGCAGTTCAACGTCGATGATTCTCATGATGGACTGCAGTTCAAGCTGGTCGAATGTTATGACTTCATCTATTCGGTTGAGGAATTCAGGTGAGAACTGTTTGTTGAGCGCCTTTTGAATTACGGAGCGCGACACTTGCTGGTCGTTCATTCCCGCCATGGCGCTGAACCCTACGCCTCTGCCAAACTCCTTGAGCTGGCGCGTGCCGACGTTAGATGTCATTATGATTACTGTGTTTCTGAAGTCAACGGTGCGCCCGTAGCTGTCGGTGAGTCTGCCGTCGTCCATAACCTGCAGCAGTATGTTGAACACGTCGGTATGGGCCTTTTCTATCTCGTCGAGAAGCACGATGGAGTAGGGCTTACGCCTCACTTTTTCGGTGAGCATTCCGCCTTCTTCGTATCCTACGTATCCTGGAGGGGCGCCTACGAGACGGCTGACTGTGAACTTCTCCATATACTCGCTCATGTCGATACGGATGAGCGAATCGGCTGTTCCGAACATGTATTCAGCAAGTTGTTTGGCAAGATACGTCTTGCCCACACCTGTCGGTCCCAGAAACATGAATGTTCCAATAGGGCGGTTAGGGTCTTTGAGCCCTACACGACTGCGCTGTATGGCGCTGACGAGCTTGTCAATAGCTGAATCCTGGGCTATGACCTTCCGCTTCAGCTCTTCCCTCATGCCCTTCATCCTGATGCCTTCAGCCTTTGCCATGCGCTGAACGGGTATTCCGGTCATCATGGATACGGTGTCGGCAACTTTTTCGTCATCAACAGTCTGCCTGTTGTCAACGAGTTTCGCCTCCCATTCGGCTTTCATCTCTTCAAGCTCGGCTGTGAGTCGCTTAGTTCTGTCTCGGAAGTTGGCAGCCAGTTCATAGTTCTGATTCTTAACAGCCTTCTCCTTGTTTCTGATGGTCTCGGCAATCAGCTTTTCTTTCTCTTCAATCTCCTTTGGAACAGATATGTTGTTGATATGCACTTTTGAGCCGGCTTCGTCTAACACATCAATGGCCTTGTCTGGGAAGCTGCGGTCGGTGATGTAGCGTTCTGTCAGCCTTACACAAGTCCTGATGGCCTCTTCGGTGTAAGTGACATTATGATGCTCCTCATATCTTGCCTTGATGTTGTTGAGAATCTCAAGTGTTTCTTCGGCAGTAGTTTCCTCAACAATGATCTTCTGGAAGCGTCTTTCCAGAGCGCCGTCCTTTTCAATCGACTTGCGGTACTCGTCAAGAGTTGTGGCACCTATGCACTGAAGTTCTCCACGTGAGAGGGCTGGTTTCATCATATTGGCAGCATCCATAGAGCCGGCTTGGTTGCCTGCGCCAACAATGGTGTGTATCTCGTCGATGAACACAATGATGTTGGGATTCGCCTTCAGCTCATTGATGATGTTGCGCATGCGTTCCTCAAACTGACCTCTGTATTTAGTTCCGGCCACTATGCTTGTCATGTCAAGCGCCACTATCCGTTTGTCAAACAGTATTCTCGATACCTTTCTTTCGCTAATTCTCAGTGCAAGCCCCTCTACACTGGCGCTCTTGCCAACTCCTGGCTCGCCGATAAGCACGGGGTTGTTTTTCTTGCGTCTGCTGAGTATTTGGGCAAGTCGTTCGATTTCCCTTTCACGTCCGACAACAGGATCGAGCTTGCCGTCACGAGCCGCCTGGGTTATGTCAGTACCGAAAGCGTCGATGGTTGGCGTGTCAGAAGAAGACTGCTGCTTTCTTTCAGCAGTCTTGGCATGACTCCCCTGCGCTCCCATGCTCCCTCTGCTTGCCGGAGGTGTGTCTTCCTCGTCCTCCTCCTGAAAACCTACACCGTCGGTAGGTGCCGGATTAGTCTGTGAAAAAGATGAGAACAGCTCCGAATAAGTGACGTCATTGTCTTCAAGCATCTTCGCCACAATGTTGTTTCTTTGTTTCATTATGGCTAAAAGCAGATGTTCAGCATCGCTTGTCTGGCTTTTCATAAGACGGGACTCAAGTATGCAGAGCCTCAGAATGTTCGAGGACTTCTCGTTAAGAATGATTTCGGTACTTTTCAATACGTCATTATCATTGCGTACAATCAGTTCAATCTGTTGCTTTATAGATGAAAGGTTGAGATGGAATTTGTTCTGCAGTATTTCGGTGGCACGAGTTTCTCCGTCCCTGATGAGACCGAGCATGATATGCTCAGGTCCAATATAGTCATTGTTCAGTCGCAACGCTTCCTCTTTGCTGTAAGCCAATATCTGCGTTACCTTTGGTGAATACTGATTCTTCATTAATTTCTAAATATATTTTATATTCAAGTTATGAGAATACTCCTTCAACAATACGAGTGAGGAGTTTTTTCCCTTAATACCCAAATATCTGTGCAAACATCGTGCCAATACAGTTTTTTATTTCAGCCATTCTGTCAGACGTGCCATTATTTCAGTCTTCATCTGTTCAGGCATATTGCTAATGCGGGCAGTATGGCTACCTCTTGGCTGAACATAAACCCTCATGTTCTCCTTCTTTGAGCAGTCAAGCCATCCGGCCACACCGCTTGCAGTCCATGGGTCAATTTCGCCATAGATGAATATGTGTTTAGGGTCGTTCTTCTTCAGATATTTGACGGTGCGCTTGTATAGCTTCTTGTCAAACTTTATGCCTTTCAGCTCAGCTGGCATCATGAGCTTGTCCAAGTATCCTTTAGGATTCTTTACTGTGCACCATTCTTCCAGACCCTTAGTAGAGTATCCGTAATAGCCTAATTCACGGGCCGCCTGAACAAAGAATGGCAAGTACTGGTTTGGACATGAAAAGTAGTCAGGCGATGAAACCTTGATGAAATGGTTGAACCACTCCTTGTCAGAAGCCGACGCAGAAGGGATTGTAGATACTGGAGTTCCCCATTGCCACAATGCAAAGGGATATTCCATAACGCAGTAGTCATACACTTCATCAAGTGTGGAATTATACTTGTACCCCTTCTCAGTTACAAATTTTGAGAACTCCGGCATAAGGTTTTCACGTCTTTTGAGTATTTCCTGCTGAGCCTTCAAAACAGCTTCACGCTCTTCAGCAGTACCAACTTCTTCAGATAGGAACTTCTCGTGACGACCGTCCTCTACGCCTTTATTGAGAGGAGCAACGTAAGAGACGCTGACATCCATGTCGTCAGGATAGGTGGCACGGTAGAACATTGTTGTCTGTCCGCCCTTTGATATACCGGTGCTAATCCATTTGTTGGTAAAGATTTTTCCCAACGTTTGCCTTACGTTGTGAAGGTCGCGCAATGAATTGTCAACAGTCATATAGTCCCAGTTGCAAGGCTGTGGTGTTGATTCTGCAAAGTAGCGGTACTCGCAAAATACAAGGTTGGCGTTGAACAATCTGCATAGTTCCTCCTCATAGCCTGGCGACAATGCGTAATTGGCATAATAGCCCTCGGTTACAATGACAGTAGGACGGTCTAAACCTTTAAGTCCAACGATAACTCTCTGTGTGAAAGTGCCTTTGTCGTCATTCTCACCATCAACGTTCTGTGTTATCCTTATAAGATATTTCTCTTCGTATCTGTTGCTTTCCAATTTTTCAACTCCGCTGATGCCTGGCAGTGCCATCAGGCTTTTCATAAATTCTGAGCCTTGCTCCAATGTCTGACAGAATGAGTTCAGCGCAATGCAAACGGCAAGTGATAAGATAATAATTCGTTGTTTCATCTGAATGTATGTTTTTAGTTATTATTTTCTTCAGTCCGTAAATGTAAATATATCTTGGTGGAAATTCTAAATCATAGTGATTTCCATTGAAATGTCCGTCTTTGGACGGTCAGCGTTCCCCGTTTCGCATTCCTGTATTTTCCCAACAATGTCGAGCCCTTCAACAACTTCCCCAAATACAGTGTATTGACCGTCAAGGAACGGAGTGCCTCCGAAAGCCTTGTAAACTTCCTTCTGTTCAGAAGATAAGCCTGTAGTACCCTGTTCCTTGGCAATAACTTTGGTTTTGGCAATCAGTTCATCCTGAAGCTTCATCAGTCCAGCCTGATCGCGATTGCGCCTTAAGTTCATTATTTCAGAACGGTGCTCCGCTGCCAGTTTATTAAGTATCTGCTGTTGCGCCTGAATCTCCATCTGTTTAGACAGTTGTGCAAGCTGTGAATCATTGTACTGCTTGCCCCAAACAATATAGAATTGCGAACCGCTCGAACGCTTTTCCGGATTTACTTCATCACCCTGGCGAGCAGCACAAATAGCTCCTCTTTTATGAAAATGTGTGTCCATAATTTCAGCAGGAATTGTATAATCAGGTCCGCCAGTACCTAACCTTTGTGACGGAGCTGCACCCTTGCTGTCAGGATCGCCTCCTTGAATCATAAAATCTTTGATAACCCTATGGAACAATGTGCCGTTGTAGTATCCTTCATTTACTAATTTTATGAAATTGTCTCTGTGGAGTGGGGTGTCATCATACAACTCTACTACTATGTCTCCGTATGATGTAGTTATTTTGAACTTAGCCATACTTTATTTGTTTATGAAATGCTTATTTGATTTTATTATGTATCTTATTTGTTTTATTATCTATCTTAATTGATTTAATTATAGTTCTTAATTGATTCTTTGTAATGTTCTGCAGGTCTGAAAAAAGAACATTTGTTTACTTAATATGTGCCTTGAAATCCTTTGTTTCGGGTTTCAAGGCACTCTATAGCAGTTATTTAAGTTTAGCGATTAAAAGCTAATCTCTTTTTAATTAATCAATGCTTATTTCTTGTTAGCTATTATCTGCCAAATGCTTGCAGCCAACGCTGCGCCGATGAATGGGCCGGCGATGAAAATCCAGAGCTGTTCAAGAGCAACTGTATTGCCATATATAGCGTCAAATACTGCAGGAGCAATAGAACGTGCAGGGTTGACAGATGTTCCTGTTATAGGAATGCACACGATATGAACAAGTACGAGCGACAGACCGATTGCAAGTCCAGCAAAGTTTCCTGCACCAAGTTTTGAATCTGTTGTTCCAAGCACAACCAGCACAAATATCATTGTAAATACTACTTCTGCTAGGAGTCCTGCCAAAACCGTCACTCCGGCACCGCAAGAATTAGAGCCTGTCTGAGTGGCATACTCATGTCTATGTTTCCGACAAGGAGGAACAGTAATGCCGAACCAATGAATGCACCTATAATCTGGAACAGTATATACATGGATGCATCCTTAACGTTCATTCTGCCTGACAGTGCGCATGCAAGCGTTATTGCAGGATTGATATGACATCCTGACACTCCGCCAATAGTGTATGCCATGGCAACGACAGACAGACCAAAAGCAAATGCTACAGTAAGAACTTGAGCTGTTGTTCCACATCCGCCATTAAAAATAGCGCTGCCGCATCCCATAAGTACAAGAACCATTGTACCAATCATTTCCGCTAAATACTTTTTCATAATCAATTAATTTTAATTAAACATTTAAATATAACTATTCGAATACTTTGACTATTGGCATATTTGTTCGTTACTGCTTAATAATCTTTACAGAGCACTTGTTTCCATCAGAATCCACTACATGAGCAATATAAATTCCGGCAGGGAGGTGTTCGATTGACACTGTGCTTGTTTCGCAGTCTGAACTCTGTATTTTTTCTCGCATACAGTTTTGTCCCGATGCTGTCACTATGTTAAGGCTTAGCATAGTGCTTTCATCGCTATATATGCTTATGTGGTTGTCTGAAGAATATGAGATACTGAGACCTCCGTTGCGAGCCAGAAGTATTTCTTCTACAGAGTCAAATATCGGTTCCTCGTATTTCTCAGAATAACTGTTGATGATGTTTGTTTTGCCTAATGTTGTCTTGGTCATGGCATAAACTTCTGTGCCGCCGTCAGGGTAAAGTCCTACAGACATGTCGCTCAAGTGCGCTGGATATGAAAGTGTGTCAGACCAGCTCTCGTCAGCCGCCATAATCATTACATCTCCGCCTTCAGCACCTAATTTGAATGTGGCGTGGAGCTGACTTATTGGAACCAGATTGTCAGCCCAGATTATCAGGTATCCGTTTGGTTCTATGATAGTGTTGGCTTCTGTTCCTGACGCACTGATGCAGTACTTCTTAGGCTTTTCAATGTTGTCACTTATATACATTCCCTCAACATCTATAGGCTCGGCTGTTGTGTTGTAAAGCTCTATCCAGTCGTTCTTCTTGATGTATTCATTAATATAAGTACTGTTGGAAGCGCATATTTCATTAACTTTTACAGGAGTAGAACCAGCCATGATGAGTTCTTCTTCTTCTATTTGTTCAAAAACTGCAACTAGTTCTGTCGAGTTTGTTTCAGGAAGTACATATTCTTCATCTGTTGAGATGAAGTTGGTGTATTTGCTTGTATTTGAACTTGTTAGTTCTGCATCCCAGTATATGTCTGAAGATGATGCGCTGTTGTTGTGCACTTCAACAGCAATCACGTTTCTTCCTTTCTTGAACAATGATGCAGGCAGGCTCATGTTGCCGTTGTCCGGATTGTTGGCTGCATGGGAAGATGCGTATGTATTATAGTTGACATTTCCTGATGGCATAAGGTATCTGCCGGCTTCAGTGCCGTTTACATATATTATGAATCCGTCATCTGAAGTGAAGTTCAGTGTGAAAATGTCTTCTGATGAAGGTGACGCTGACAGAAGTACAGTTTTTCTGAAATAGTATGTTGGGCGTTTGTTGTTCATGTCAGTGCCGTAGTCTAATATAGTATTATAGCCTCTTGAGTTGTTTGAGTCGCCTGTATAGTAGCCTAACGGAGCGTTGCCCGATTCCCATGTGTTAGTATAGACATTTGCGTTCCATGATTCTGAATCTAATGAACCCTGGTCGTAATAGTCCCATGTTGTACCCATGCTGAACAGTGTCTTCTTTTCTGTTTCCATGCTGTTGCTCCATCCTACAAACCGGTATCCTGCAGGAGCTTTTGCGCTCAATGTAACAGGTAGGAATAAATCACCGTTGAATTTGTTGGTTGGTACTTCAAGGTCATTTATAATTACACGGGCTTCAGGGATGTTTGCTGATACTTTGGCTGAAACTTTTGTAGCTGAATCAAGTCGCATTCTCCAATAGTTCCTCAAAGCGTTTGTCATGCTTTGCTTGCGTCCTGAAAGTCCGTTTTTCAGTTGGTTTGCAGTGTTGTTTGGAGATTTGCCCTCGTATCTCATCATGTCTGTTACAACCGATGTCAGTCCGTCAATTATCTCGTTACATCTTGTTGGTTCGAACACGCTTCCGCCCATCATGCAATATGTATCAATGAACTGCTTGCGGAATTTGTCATTTTCAAGCATATTGATGAATATGGTAACAAACTTAATCTCTTCTGTTATGTTGGTAACATCGCATCCGTATAGTCTGTCGAAAGTATAAATCTGTTTGTTTTCAAATGTGGTGAAAGGACTTGTTGTTGCCAATGTGCCGTCAAGGTCAAACAATACGAACCGGAACTTTCCGCCTTCCATGTGTGGTTTGAATCCTTTTACGTTGTTCTGTGGCCAGTCTGTGCCGCCGAGATAGAATTCAACTGCCATATAGTTGATATATTCGTCAATGTCAACCATATTGCATATTTCCTGATAAGTATTCTCGTTCGCTGCATCAGCAGACAGTTCGTACCATTTCAGGAAACTGTCTTCAGTACCGCACATTTGGCAGTATCCTGAGTCAGGACTCATTTCGAACTGGTCTATTTCCTCGTCATCGAAGCCATAGTTCGCATATACGAAATGCTTGTTGTTTGGCTCGCGCATATTGATTACGCCAATGTATTCTCCGTTGATGAAATGCATTGTAGGCTGGTATGCCTGTCCGTCAATGTCTATTCCCGATGTTCGTACAATAGTTTGCAGAGCTGCATCTTTTATTCTGCAATCAGTGTCATTTCCGCCGTTGCGAATTTGCAATGTCTTGTGCTTGAGATAAGGCTTGTCGGAGAAGAAAGCATAGTCAAGCGAATTTCTTCCCTCGTAAATCTTCTGTGCTTTCAGTTTGAAAGAATGAGGTGTCCATGCACGTCTCCATCCTCAGCACATAGCAAAGTCAACTTCTTGTTTGATGACCATCTCTCCGGTTGGGAGTATGTATTCAAAGTTTACTGGTCGGTCCCAGTCCATGTTCCAGTTGCAAGGACTTGCCATGCCATTGCCCGGACGTCCGTTAACTCCTTGAACATAAACTCCGATGCTGTCGTCATACAGATTCACTGGGTCTGTAACTACCGAAATTATTGGCAATTCATAGTTCTTGTCGTTATACAAGTATGATCTGGTAACTACTTCACTTGGAAGCATTCCTTCTTTGAACAGACGGAATCTGAATGTAGTTGTTGAGCTTATGGTGAAAACTCCTGTACTGCTTTCTTGTCCGTTTGAAAGAGTAGGGGTTGTTCCGTCTTGAGTATAGATTAGTTTTGCTCCTTCTGGTATGTTGACACAGATGTTGAGGTTGCCTTCAAACAGTTGGGCATCCTTGTCAACTACGGGCGCTTCCAGTCTTTCAGAAGCATACCAGCCCGGAATATTAGCCGATTCAGGCGAAGGAACAGATGTTATGCCCCATGAATTTCCGCCGTCTTCAGTTCTTGCAAATGATGTTCTTGGCACAGCTTCAGGATATGTCTGCTGCGCTATAATTTCACCATCCTCATTTGAAATATAAATTGTACCTCCGTCGTAATCCAATTTGAAGCTTACTTGTGAAAGATTTACAGAAGTGTGGTCAAACCAGATGTTCTTGAATCCTTTTGCAGGAATGGCACCGGCATTATTTGGCAAGCGGAATTTTGTTAGATTTTCAGGGTCATCGCTAACATAGAAGTTGTTAATGGATGCTGTCTTGTCTGTAGGATTGTAAAGTTCAATCCAACCTCCGTAGTTGAATGAAGGGTCAATGAACATGTCGATGTTAGCGGTCTGTATCTCATTGATTACAAGACTGCTTGCGTCGGCAGGGTTCTTGATAACCTCAATAACGCATGATGCATATTTGCCTGATTCGTCTTTGGTCTCAACTATTATTTCGGCTGCGCCTTCAGATAAAGCTGTTACATAACCTCTGTTGTCAACAGTAAGTACTTCCTCATCGTTGCTGCTCCAGATGAAACTTGTGAATGTGGCATTTTCAGGCTGAAAATCTACATTCAGTTTCAACCTTTCTCCCTCAATCATTTGAGCCGGTGGATTTTTGATCTCTATGGATTCAATAGCGACGAGCTTGCCATAGTATTCAAGCTTGAAGTTGTCGAAGATACACCAGTTGTCATTATGCCAATTGTCGTTCTTCAGTCCGAAAGTAAGAACACCGTTCGTTATCTCTGTTTCAATCTCGTTGTGGTAAAGTCCCATGCTGAAAGCGTATGAAGCAGATTCCATGTTGTTAGGGTAGTATCTGCCACCAGAATACCAGCATCCGCCATTGTAGTTCCAGTCAAGCCATTCTGTATATGGGCTGACAAGCGGTTTGCTGTCATCGTTAGCATAGATTATACCTGTTTGGTTTTCACTGCCATTGTTATAGTCGCGCAATGAACTGGAATTGTCACTTGACCTATAATATGAGTTTACAGAAATTCTGTATCGTCCGTTAGGCACATTGACAGTCTGATGTATGTCGAATGTCCCCTGCCAGAATTCCATGCATTCAAAGTTTGTTTGGCAATTTTGTGCTCCGTTTGTGTATTTCCATCCTGCATTTGAGCCACCGTCAAAATTCGGAT
>JAFTTD010000098.1 GCA_017466965.1 Bacteroidaceae bacterium | reverse complement strand
GTTTGCACAAACTAAAATATACTGACGACAATGACTGTATCTGAACTCATAAACAAAACGAACAAGACTGCATTTTCGTTTGAGGTGCTTCCTCCGCTGAAGGGGACTGGCACCGAAGGACTATTCAGAACCATTGACAAGCTGCGTGAATTCAATCCTGAATATATAAATATCACCACTCATAGGAGTGAATTTGTTTATACAGAAAAAGAAGATGGAACATTCGTGAGAAACAGCGTGCGACGCCGTCCGGGCACAGTGGCTGTGGCGAGTGCCATAATGAACAAATATGGCATCAAGACTGTTCCGCATATTGTGTGCAGCGGATTTACTCGCGAAAGCATAGAATATATGCTTCTCGACTTGCAGTTTCTGGGCATAACGGACTTGCTTCTGCTACGTGGCGACAAGGCGAAGGATGACAAGATGTTTGTGGCGGAGAAGAACGGCTACAGCCACACTACTCAGCTTATTGAACAGGTTAACAAATTTAACGGAGGGGCATTTCTCGACGGCTCGCCAATCAAGGCGCCAGGAAAGAGATTCTCATACGGTGTAGCATGTTATCCGGAGAAACATGAAGAGGCTCCGAACCTTGAAACGGACATCATGTACCTGAAGATGAAACAGGACATGGGTGCTGAATATGCAGTGACGCAGATGTTTTTTGATAACAGCAAGTATTTCAGTTTCGTGGAAACAGCGAGAGCTGCCGGTGTGACAATACCAATAATTCCAGGCATCAAGCCCATGGCGAAGATGAACCAGCTCACTGTTGTTCCCAAGACTTTTCATTTGGACTTGCCTGTGGAACTTGCATCGGAAGCAATGAAATGCAAGAACGATGAGGAAGTGAAGAGATTGGGAGTTGAATGGTGTGCAGAGCAGTGCAAAGAACTGATTGCGCATGGTGTGCCGTCAATACATTTCTATACAGTGTCAGCTGTTGACAGTATCAGCGAAGTGGCGGAACGCATTTATTAGGAACAGGAACGAAGATGACATTCATAGATATAATAGGACAAAAGGATGTTAAGGCAAGGCTCATGGAGGGCTGTCGTAATGGCAAGGTTCCCCATGCGCTGATGTTGTGCGGACCTGAAGGATGCGGTGCAATGCCGATTGCCATAGGCTACGCACGCAATCTGTTGTGCAAACAAAAAACGGAAGACGGCGAGGCGTGCGGACACTGCAATGCTTGTATTATGGCAGACAAACTGCAGCATCCTGACCTTCATTTCGTGTTTCCAATATACAAAAAGCATGGTTCGAGCAAACCGACATACTGTGACGACTTCATCAAGGAATGGAGAGAACTCAACATCAATACTCCATATTTCGGCATGGCAGAATGGATGGAGGCGAGCGGAGCTGAAAATCAACAACTGATAATATACGGCGACGAGAGTGATGCCGTAAGTCGCAAGCTCAGCCTGAAAGCAAGCCAAGGCGGATATAAGGTCGTAATAATGTGGCTTCCCGAAAAGATGAACGAAGCATGCGCCAACAAACTGCTGAAACTGCTGGAAGAGCCTCCGGCACAAACTGTGTTCATACTTGTCTGCGAACGCCCGGACCTCGTGCTTCAGACCATCAGGAGCCGAACTCAGATGATAGATGTGCCAAGCTTGGATTTGGCAGATATGGAAGCTGCTTTGGTGGAAAGAATGGGCATACTGCCGGCAGAAGCAAAGCGGATAGCACGTTCTACAAACGGAAACATGGCAGCGGCACTGCGATATATAAGTGACGATTCGGAATCGGCAAGATTCTTCAACCTGTTCGTCAGCCTTATGCGACTGTCGTACATGAGAAAGGTGAAGGAGATGAAGCAGTGGAGCGAAGAAGTTGCTTCGCTGGGCCGTGAAAGGCAGAAGAATTTTCTTGACTATTGCCAAAAGATGGTAAGAGAGAATTTTATCTATAACTTCAACAAGCATGACGATCTGAACTACATGAATGAGAGGGAAGCCGAGTTTGCTGTGAAATTCGCACCCTTCATCAACGAGAACAATGTAATAGGGCTTATGGAAGAACTGTCGTTGGCACAGCGCGACATCGCCCAAAACGCAAATGCAAAAATAGTGTTCTTTGATTTCGCGCTTAAAATGATAGTGCTGATAAAG
>JAFTTD010000097.1 GCA_017466965.1 Bacteroidaceae bacterium | reverse complement strand
ATTAGATGACGAGGTTTGGGGCAGAGACCGCATATTCTTTGCTGACGAATCACTTTATTATCCATACTGCGACTGTGAAGACCGTTCAATACTGTTCTCACGCATTGTGCGTGACTTAGTCGGGCTGCAGGTTATTCTTGTATATTATCCAGGACACTTATATACAGCTGTTCATTTTGACGACCCTATTCCAGGAGATTACATCCAGCTTGACGGAAAGAATTTCACTGTATGCGACCCTACATTCATCTATGGAGCTCCTGTAGGAATGACCGCACAAGGCATGAACAACAGCGGAGCGACAGTGGTACTATTGGAATAAACGTCATCAACTTAAAAATAAAAAATTGGGTGTGCCAGTAATAATACTTGCACACCCAATTTCATTAATGTCGTTGAGCTACTAAAATTAGTTACAGCCTCATAGCATATCATTCCTTATACCATTCTGCATACATGAGATAGTGGCTTGCTATTCCTTGGTTAAGTTCCTTAGACTGCTCAGGATCCACTTTCTTCAGGAACTTTGCAGGAACTCCGCCCCAAAGTTCTCCATCGCCAATCTGAGTCCCCTTAAGAACCAACGAGCCAGCCGCAACTATTGCGCCCTCGCCTATGACAGCGTCATCAAGCACAGTAGCCCCCATGCCTATTAAAGCGCAGTTCTTAACTTTGCATCCATGCAGAGTGACATTGTGCCCAATAGTCACATCGTCACCAATTTCTATGGCTGCTTTCTTATAGAGCGTATGCAGGCATGAACCATCCTGTATGTTCACTCTGTTGCCAATTTTTATATAGTTCACATCTCCTCTAACCACAGCGTTGAACCACACCGTACAGTGATCGCCCATTGTTACATCACCTACAATCGTTGCATTTTCGGAGAAATAGCAGTTCTCACCCCATTTCGGAGTAAGTCCGCATACAGTTTTTATCAGTGCCATTATATTTTTACAAGTTATTTTCTTTATTAGTTTTTATTTATATTCCGCAAAATAATTATGTAAGGAAGGCGCTAAGAAGTTAGAGAAGTTAAGGAGATAAGGAATTCGGGAGTTCGGAGGATTCAGAGCAATCAGAGTAATCGGAGCAATCAGAATGACACCCACAAGATTGGAATGAATTATGACAGCTTGCCTTATAACCTCATTTTAGTTTGTAAGTTTGTAAGTTTGTAAGTTTTTAGTTGCCTACCTTATAACCTCATAACCTTACAACCTTATAACCTTACAACCTTATAACCTTACAACCTTATAACCTTACAACCTAACAGCCTATAGGCCTTGTCACTTCATAAAGCCATTGTCTGTGTTCATCGTCAAGATGCGCAGAAAGTTTGTCATAAACCATCTGCTGGTATGCGTTGAACCACTCTATTTCTTCCTTTTCCATCATATCAACAATGATTGGAGAAGTCAGTATAGGACACAGAGTCAGATGCTCAAACGTATAGTAAGGGCCGAAAGTCTGTCCCTGATTGCCTTCCATTCCTTTGTCTGTAAAGTCTGCCTCAACAACCAATGTTGTGTTCTCATGTCTCACTCCGTGATGCCCTTCGATGTATATTCCAGGCTCTACAGTTATAGTCATACCTGGCACAAGCGGTGTAGGCATATAGTTCATTCTGAACTGGTGAGGTCCTTCATGCACATTCATGAACGAACCCACTCCATGTCCTGTGCCAT
>JAFTTD010000096.1 GCA_017466965.1 Bacteroidaceae bacterium | reverse complement strand
TTACGACATTGTGGTCTCTCTTGGTGAGCATGGTGGTATGAACCAGGGAGAGGGAACTGTTGTAAGAAGGGTGAGCTCGCTCGAAGCAGACCAACCAATGGTTGATTTTAACAACAAGGGCGTGGTTCTGACGGGTGAATATACGATGGAGGCTATAGTGAAAGGCAAGTATTACTATCAGATTCCGGAGTCGGCAGACCGATTTGTGAAGTTCATGATTACATCGGACAATCTTCCTCCAACGGTGGTTGCAACCAGAATGTTCAAGACGAACACTTATAAGCAGAGAAGCTATACACATGCCTGGCTCGATGATAACACGCTTCTCATTATGGCGGCTAACGGCGACAGAACACAGATTATCTGGACAAAACTGAATGCTGAAGACCTGGCAATCATTGACGAAGGTGTCATTGAAGGCATTGAACCTTCTGAAAATGCAGCATACGGACTTACAACATCCGGTATCCTGACATATCGTAAGGCTGACAACAGACTCTTCTATTTCTATCAGGAAAAGAAGAGCGCACGCGTGACGATTCCGTATTTCTATACTGCGGTAATTGACCCTCAGACAATGAAAATTGAGGGGACGCCTAAACAGACTATGCTTGCTGAAGAAATGGCTGGCAGTGCGTATGGCGAGCTTATGCAGAACACTGTGATGTATGACGAACAGGACAATCTTTATCTTGCTTGCCTGTCGGCTTCGGATGTTGCGGGCGATGATGGTATTCTGTTGCGCATCAAGGCGGGAGAAACAGATTTTGATGCTGAATATAATGGCTATAAGGATCCTGACGGCAAACTTCTTACATTGCAGTATTTAGGTGGGAACAAGGCTTTTATATATTCAAGAAACGACAGAATTCCTAATCCTGAAAATCAGAGCAAATATCTGTCAGGAATATCTGACTACATACACTATTATTCCATTCTTGATTTGGCTACGGGAGAGCGCAAACGCATTCAGTATCAGGGTGAAGACCTTCCGCTTTGTGCTGGTCGTTTTGCTCAGCGCAGTGTGGTCCATAATGGCAAAGTGTATTTTGGAGTAACGGCAAGAGAATATCCTAATCCGTGCATATACATTTATGATATTTCTACAGGCACAGTGAGCAAAGGCGTAGAAATATCTGAAGGCTTCTATTTTGATATGATACGTTTGATTGAGGAGTAAGGAGTTAAGTAGTTAAGAAGTTAAGGAGTTAAGGAGTTAAAGGGAGGTAAGGAGTTCAGAAGTTCAGGAGTTCAGACAAATGCACAGGGTGGCATTGCCTACCTTACAACCTTATAACCTTACAACCTCATAACCTCATAACCTTATAACCTTATAAGGAAGAGTTTGAACTTTAACAACTTCCCTTGTTCGCGGAAGTTAAATATATTTTATTAAAGTTTTGTAGGTGGCTCGCAATCGCATTTGATGTGGTTGCGAGTTTTTTTATGGTAGTTAACTCCCTTTCTTCCACCCAAAATAATCTTGCAAATTTAATTTTTTAAAATATTGTGGAAAAATGTGGGGAAATGTGGGGGATTTGTTATATTTGCAGTGGAATATCAAAAAAAGCAAAATTCTGATGCGTTTTATAGGAGATTTTCCTGCTAAGACAGATGCTAAGGGTAGAGTATTCCTTCCTTCAGCATTCCGTAAGGTTCTGGAAACTGCCGGTGAGAATCGTCTGATTCTTCGTACCGATCTTTTCCAGCGCTGTCTTGTGCTGTATCCTGAAAGTCTTTGGAATACAATGCTTGATGTTCTTCACAGCCGTTTGAGTGATTGGAATGCTGAGCACCAGCGTATTTTGCGTTGTTTTGTTGCAGGTGCTGAAATTGTAGAACTTGACGGCAATGGACGTTTCCTGATTTCGAAACGTAAATTGCAATATGCCGGTATTGGGCAAGATGTAAGATTTTTGGCTGTGGATGATAGGATTGAAGTTTGGGACAAGGATGCCTGTGAGAATGCTTTGGGTGATGATGAGGCGTTGGCGTCAGAAGTTCAGAAACTGATGTCGAAGAACGAATTTTGCTTTTGAGACTAACTCTATTTGTCTTTCTTTTTAATTTCTGAAATGTGATGGAAGATAATAATACTACATATCACGTTCCGGTCCTGCTCAAAGAGAGTGTGGATGGTTTGAATATTGGCAACGGCGGTGCCTATGTTGATGTTACGTTTGGTGGCGGTGGACACAGCAGGGAGATATTGCGCCGACTTGGTGAGGGTGCGCATTTGTATAGTTTTGACCAAGACGAGGATGCCTTTTGCCAAAGCGAAAAACTGATGGCGGAGAATGAAAAGTTATGTAGCAAATTTACTTTCGTTCGCAGTAATTTCCGTTATCTGAAGAATTTTCTCAGATATTACGGCGTAGAGTCTGTAGATGGCATTTTGGCTGACCTTGGCGTCTCGTCACATCATTTCGATGATTCGGAACGTGGCTTTTCGTTCCGATTCAATGGCGCTCTGGACATGAGAATGAATCGTTCGGGCGGGATGACAGCGGCGCACGTTGTGAACACATACGATGAAAAGAGCCTTGCTGATTTGTTCTATCTGTATGGCGAATTGAAGAACAGCAGAAAATTGGCTTCTGCCATTGTCAAGGCAAGGGCAGGGCAAAAGATAGAGACGATAGAGGATTTGTTGAATGTCATCAAGCCGTTTTTCGGGCGTGACCGTGAGAAGAAAGATATGGCAAAAGCTTTTCAGGCTTTGCGCATAGAAGTGAATCATGAAATGGATGCATTAAAAGAGATGTTAGTGTCTGCAAGGGACATGTTGCGTCCGGGGGGTAGATTGGTTGTCATTACATATCACTCGCTTGAAGATCGTATAGTAAAGAATATGATGAAAACAGGCAATTGTGAGGGGCATGAAGAAAAGGACTTCTTTGGCCGTTCGGAATCGCCTTTCAGATTGATTAACAATAAGGTGATAGTTCCGGACATGGAGGAACAGGAGCGAAACCCGCGTTCTCGGAGTGCAAAATTGAGGATTGCGGAGAAATTATAGTTTGTAGGAGTAAAGACTTGTAATGTTGCTATGAGCAAGAAAAAGGAATATGACATAAATAAGGGGCTTGCTGACGAATCTAAAGTTCAGGAAGAACTTGAAGGATTGCTCCTGCATGATGATACGAACTTAGAGGAGACAGAAGATAAAGCGGAGGCAATTGAAGCTATCAAGAAGTTTACAGATGAGGAAGATGGCATAGGAGAGTTTTCGCTTAAGTCTATTCTTGGAGGTGATATTCTTCAGAGCAAGTTCGTTGTAAAGCAGATAATGTGGTTCTTGTTTGTTGCTTTTCTTATGATTGTATATACTGGCAACAGATATTCGAGCCAGCAGGACATTATTAAGATTGATGAGCTGCGTGGTGAACTGCAGGATGTTAAATACAACGTTCTTACACAGTCGAGCGAAATAATGAATCTGAGCAGGCAGTCGAATGTGGAACGAGTGTTGAAAACTACTCCGGACAGTTTGTTGCATACCCCTGTTCTGCCACCTTATCTTATAAGGACAAATGATTAATTCATGCTAAATATAAAAATGCAGGAGATATAATGAAATTTGACAAAAAATATATATCTAAACGTTTTACCGGTGTCGTTGTGGTGGCGGTTCTGATTTGTATAGGTATCTTGTGGAGAGCCGTATATACAATGACTGTGGAGCGTGAGCAGTGGCAGAGTATTGGTGCTGTCTATGTCAGCGACAGTTTGCCTGTTAAGCCTACGAGAGGAAACATCCTTTCGTCTGACGGGCAGTTGATGGCAAGCAGTCTGCCTGACTATAAGGTCTATATTGATTTTTTGTCAGGAATCCCAAAGAAAACAGGTAATCCGGAAGAGGATGAGAAACGCCAGGAGATGATAGAATATAAAGATTCAGTGTTTCTTTCCAAACTCGACTCTATATGCGACGGTCTTGCGCAGATATGTACTAACATGACTTCTGCTGAGTATAAAAAACATCTGATGAAGGGTTTTAATGCCAAGCGCCGTTATTATGAAATTTGCCCAAGGCAAGTGCTCAATTACATTCAGTTTAATGAACTGATGCGTCTTCCGTTGTTCAACCATAGGAATAAGAATGTGAGCGGTGTTGTGTATGAGGAACGTAATAATCGCAAAAAACCTTTCGGCTCATTAGCAAAACGTACTCTTGGTGAGATGTTCGGAGCAAAAGACTCTGCACGTTCCGGACTGGAATTGGCTTATGATTCGCTGCTGCATGGCAAGGAAGGTTTGCGCCATCGTAAGAAGGTATTGTCAAAGTATCTTGACATTATTGACCGTGAAGCGGAAGATGGATATGACATTGTAACAACTCTTGATGTAGGTATGCAGGACGTTTGTGAGAGTGCCTTGCGCGAAAAGCTGATTGAGCTTAATGCTTCTATGGGTGTGGTGATACTGATGGAAGTGAAGACAGGTGACGTGAAGGCTATAGTCAATCTGCAACGCTATGATGACGGCAATTATTATGAGGCGAGAAATTATGCGCTTGCTTCTCTTATGGAGCCAGGGTCAACTTTCAAGACGGCTTCCATAATGGTTGCCCTTGATGATGGAGTGATTGACGTAAACGACATTGTTGACACAGGGGCTGGAATATACATGATGCATGGGTCTTTTATGAAAGACCATAACTGGCACAGAGGAGGATACCATAAGATAGATGTGGCACATTGCCTGAAATACTCTTCTAATGTGGGTGTGAGCCGTTTTATTGATGATAACTATCATGACAACCCTGAAAAGTTTGTTGAAGGACTTCATCGTATAGGTATCGGCACACCTTTGGATTTGCCCTTTGTGGGTTCTGCAGAACCAAGAATTCGTATGCCGGAAAAGAACCGAAGCAATTGGTCGAAAACGGCATTGGCGTGGATGTCTATAGGCTATGAAACTCAGATTCCTCCTATCTCAACTGTTACATTCTATAATGCAATAGCGAATGATGGCAAGATGGTACGTCCGCGTTTCGTCAAGGCTGTGCAGAAAGAGGGAGAGATAATAAGGGAGTTTCCGGTTGAGGTTATTAAGGAGAGCATTTGTAAGGAGTCAACTCTGAAGGATATACGGAGCATTCTGATGCGAGTTGTTAATGACAGGGACGGAACTGGCAAAAAGGCAGGAACTCCTTATTTCCATGTGTCGGGAAAAACGGGTACAGCACAGGTGTCAAAAGGTGCTGGCGGGTATAAGTCAGGACCGATGGAGTATCTTGTTAGCTTTTGTGGATATTTCCCTTCAGAGGCCCCTCAATACTCTTGTATTGTGGCAATTAGAAAACCAGGCAGTCCTGCATCAGGAGGTGGCCAAGCTGGTCCTGTGTTCTCAAAAATTGCGTCCCGTGTTTATTCAAAAAATATAACAGAAGATGTTGCTTTAGCTCATGATTCGTTGTCTGTTCCTGTTCCTGATGTTAAAAGAGGAAATATGTATGCCGCTCAAAATGTGCTTGATGAATTGAACATAGATATTGCTCACGGAAGGAATGAAGAGTGGGGCGCAGCGGAAATAAAGGGTAGTGCGCTTGGCATAAATCCTATAGAATATAACAGTGATGAAGTGCCTGACCTTGTGGGTATGGGTGCTCGTGATGCTGTTTTTGCGATAGAGAATAGAGGCATGAAAGATATTGTGAATGGGGTGGAAGAGTGAAAAAGCAGAGTGTTCCTGCAGGTCAGTAAGTGAAAAAAGGAGAGCCAGTTGTCCTGGACTTAGGAAGATGATAAGTGAACTTAAGCAATTCAGAGAACTCCTTAACTCCTTAACTTCTTAACTCCTTAACTCCTCTAATATAACAGAGCTTGCGAAACTTAAATAATATAAAAATAAGAAAATATGAAACTCGAAACTCTCGTCAAAGACCTGAACCTTATAAAGGTTGAAGGTTGCCTTGAGAAAGAAATCAGTGGTGTGAACATTGATTCACGTTGTGTGGGTGAAGGACATTTGTTCATTGCTGTAAAAGGAACTCAAACAGATGGGCATGGTTATATATCGAAAGCTGTGGAGCAAGGGGCTAAAGCAGTACTTTGCGAAGTAATGCCTAAGGAGATTTCGGAGGATGTGACATACCTGGTGGTTGCAAATACAGAGTCTGTAGTGGGCAAAGTGGCTACGACTTTCTATGGTGACCCTACTTCAAGACTGAAATTAGTGGGAGTGACAGGAACAAATGGCAAGACAACCATAGCTACAGTGCTGTATAATATGTTTCGCCGTTTAGGATACAAGGTAGGCCTTGTTTCCACCGTTGTGAATTATATTGACGATGAGGCTGTTCCAACAGAACACACAACACCAGACCCGATAACGTTGAACAAGTTGCTCGGAAGAATGGCTGATGAAGGTTGCGAATATGCTTTCATGGAAGTCAGCTCTCACTCTGTAGTGCAGAATCGCATTGGCGGATTAAAGTTTGCAGGCGGTATATTTACGAATATAACTCGCGACCATTTGGATTATCATAAGACTTTTGATAATTATATAAAAGCAAAGAAGTTGTTCTTTGACAATCTGCCTGAAGACGCTTTTGCCATTACTAATGCCGATGACAAGAATGGTATGGTGATGATGCAGAATACAAAGGCAACCGTGAAAACTTACTCTTACAAGCAGATGGCTGATTATAGGGCGGAAATCCTTGAGTGTCATTTTGAAGGAATGTATCTTAGTATTGAAGGCAAGG
>JAFTTD010000095.1 GCA_017466965.1 Bacteroidaceae bacterium | reverse complement strand
TTGTTGTTTGTTATGTATATTTCAAGAGAACTTAAAGATAAGAATATAGCTGAATATCTGCTTTATATGTGGCAGGTGGAGGATATAATCAGAGGTTGCGGCCTTGATATGGATGTTCTGGAAAGAGAGTACCTGTCGAAGTTCAACGTCGGCGATGAGGGCATGGCAGAACTGCGCCAGTGGTATTCCGTCCTGATGGAGATGATGAGAAGCGAGGGAGTGGAGAAAAAGGGGCATTTGCAGATAAACAGGAATATAGTGATTCTGATGACAGACTTGCATGTTCAGCTTCTGAACTCTTCGAAGCATCCGTATTATTCGGCTGCTTATTACAAGGCGTTGCCATTTATAGTGGAGCTGAGGAGCCGTGGCGACGACAAGGATATACCAGAGGTGGAGAACTGCCTGAATGCCATGTATGGGCTGATGATGCTTAGATTGCAGGGCAAGCCGGTCAGCGATGATACAAAGAGGGCTATGGACGACATAGCGAAGCTTCTCGGCATGCTGTCGGAATACTATAAGAAGGACAAACAGGGCGAGGTGGAGTTTTGAAAAAGCATCTTCCCCTCCTCTCTGAATGGGGCTGTTGTGAGTTATGAATTGTGGCTGATCATGATTCATGATTCGTAATATGCGACTATGGGTGCTTGTTCATGTTGCTTTCACCTTCATCTCTTCAAAATATGATAATTGTGGAACTAAAATAAAATGAAAGGAATTATTATGATTAAGAATGTTTTGATTACAGGCTGTAATGGTCAGCTTGGCAATGAAATGCAGCTATTGGCAAAGGAGAATGCTCAATATACATACTTCTTCACTGACGTTGAAGAACTGGACATTACAGACGAGAACGCTGTTGACGAGTTTGTTTCAAAAAATGAGATAGACTGCATTGTGAACTGTGCTGCTTACACAGCTGTTGACAAGGCGGAGGAGAACGAAACATTCTGTAATGTTCTTAACAATGTGGCGCCAGGCTATCTTGCCAAGGCTGTGGGGCAACGTGGCGGTTGTATGGTACAGGTCTCTACGGATTATGTGTTTGACGGAAGCAATCATACTCCATATACAGAGGATGAGCCTACTTGCCCAAACTCGGTTTATGGCAGAACTAAGCTTGCTGGAGAGCAGAGCGTGATGGCGGCTTGCAAGAATGCTATGGTTATTCGTACAGCATGGCTCTATTCTACTTTCGGCAATAACTTCGTGAAGACAATGATAAGGCTTGGAAAGGAGAAACAGGAACTTGGAGTCATTTTCGACCAAGTGGGAACTCCTACATACGCTCGTGACTTGGCAGTGGCAATTTTTGCTGCAATAAACAAGGGTGTAGTGCCTGGCATTTACCATTTCTCAAATGAAGGCGTAATCTCATGGTATGACTTCACAAAGGCCATCCATAGGATTGCGGGCATAAATTCATGCAAGGTGCGTCCGCTGCACACTTCTGAGTATCCAACTCCAGCAGCAAGGCCGCACTATTCAGTGCTAGACAAGACAAAGATAAAAGCTACATACGGAATTGAAATACCTTATTGGGAAGAAAGTTTGAAAGAATGTATTGAGGCATTGGGCTAAAAGTGTTCATTCTTCTTATCCAAGGTATGGTACCGTCTGCTAATGGTAAAAAGATTTGATGAACGGAAGCATGGGGCATAGTTGCTGAATG
>JAFTTD010000094.1 GCA_017466965.1 Bacteroidaceae bacterium | reverse complement strand
CAATGAGAGCGGTTCTGATGGTATCTTTCTTCTTTGTTATCAGTTCCAGCTCAGGAAGCGTGTCTCCTATTCCTCCCTTTTCTGTGAGCCTGAGCGACGACTCCACTCCCAAAAGGAAAAGGCTTCTCTGATTGTTTTGCTTGAATAAGTCAAGGACTTCGCGCACTTCATCCTTGCTTACGCTCCTGTCTTGCAGAAAATATCTGTTGAAGAGATAAATAGCTACAGGCGATGCTATGTTCTCCTTTATATATATGCGTGCCTTGGCACGAATGTCTTCATCTTTAAGTTTGGCAGTTTCCTTTCTGAACTTGTTCATCAGTTCATTTTCATCATTTCCGTCAACGACGTAGTTCCTAAGGTCGTTGGCAGCCGCCTCGTATGTTATGTTTTCGCCAGGCCCGACAAAAATCACCTGCTCCATAGCATTCGGGAATACCAGTATGTATGGAGTAACTTTGTTTACTGAACCAGCATACACGAAATCTCCCTCCCTGATGGTGATGGTGTCAAATCGTGATTCTGTGTCATTAAGGCTGTATATATACAGCTGTCCTCCCTTCATATCGCGGAAGGAACCTTCTAATTTAAAAGAATTACCGCTGGGACCGCACCCTGCAAGCAGGAGTGCGACCAGCGGTAGTATTGATTTCTTAAAAAGATTCATTTTCTTAATTAAAAATCTTACTTAGCGATGCTCTTGATGATGTCTGCATACTTTGTAAACTCAACGTCGCCAGCAATCTTCTTAGCGAATGAAGGGTCGAGTTCGATAGACTTAGTCAAGTTAGGAGCGATTTCGCTTGAATTTTCCATACGTGCAGCAAGTACAGCCTTGAGGTAGTATGTAGTAGCGTCAGCGTTCTTGATGTTGCCGAGTGTGTTCTTAGCAGCAGAATAGTTGTTTGAAAGAATCTGAGCAAGAGCAGCACTGTTTGTTACAGACTTAGAAAGCTTCTGAGCAGCAAGGTCGTACTTACCCTGAGCGATATAGAGGTTACCGAGAGCCTCATCTGCGTTGTTAGAAGCAGAGCTCTTAGCGAAATAAACTTCTGCATCCTTGATAGAACCGTTCTGAAGTTCGAGGATACCAAGGTTTGCATTAGCCTCAGCAGCGTTAGAATTCAAAGCAACAGCCTGACGAAGATAGTTCTTTGCAGTAGTGTTGTCGCCCTTGCGCATAGCTATTTCAGCAAGGTTATTGTATGCACGGTAGTCCTTAGGGAAGAGTGCTACAGTAGTCTTATAGATAGACTCCTTCTGAGCGTCAGTCTTAGCAAGTTCCTTAGCAGCATAAACAAGCTCTTCGAGGCTGAGAACCTTAGGATCGCTGTTTACTGCAGCAAGGATTTCTTCGTCAGAACGTCCGATAACATCATAGTTGATGATGAGACGAGCACGACGGAGTTCAGGAAGGATAGCGTCAGCAAGTTCCTTGTATACAACTGAAATGTTCTTTATTTCCTGCTCGCGCTGTTCAGGGTCGTTATACATAGAGAGTACGCTGAGGATAAGGTCCTTGTCCTTGAGGTTTGACTGTGACACGAGTTCCTTGAATCCTTCCCAGTCCTCTGCAGTGTATTTTGTGTCAACGTTTGTATCAAGAGCAATCTTCTTGAGCTGCTTCTCAACAAATCCCTTAGAGTTGTCACCACGCTTTTCAGCAAGACCTTCGTTGAAGTCATACTTACCGTCTGGTGAAGCGTATGCACTAACCTCGATATTGTTGAGTACAAGGCTCTGTTCGTCAGACTTGATTCTCTTCAATGTTTCGATGAATTCATTAACGTTCTGGCTGTTGAGTTCGCTGCCTCTGAGGTTTGCCTGAGCAATGAGGAACTTGATAGTAGCCGCCTGCTTCTGATTGATTACTCTCTGGAAGTTGTCTGTTGCAACACCGTTAGTTGCAGACTTAACAGCAGACTGAACGAGTCCAGAAGTATTGTTTACACCATATCCAATCTTAACTTCAGGAATTTCAACTGTCTTCTTTCCCTTAGTAGCCTTGAATGTCATCCACAATTCGCTCTTCTCCATTCCAGCTTCGTATGGGAATACAGTGCGCAAAGTAGCGTTTCCACCGTTCTTGTAAGATATAACCTGATTGTTGCCTTCTACTTTCTCACCCTGGAATGTTGCGCTTGCACCTACAGCTTCACCGCCATCCCATCTGAGAACAGGAGTACAAGTAACCACAGCCTTCTTGTGCATTACTTTTGCAGGAATGTTTGCACTGATAGTAGCAGGAACTTCACCTGCAACAGTTTCAAGCGGAGTTGGAGTAACAGTAAAATCTTCAGATGTGAATTTTCCCATCTTTCCGCAACTTGCAAGCAGCATCACTGATGCTACTGGCAACAGAATGTTGATTTTTTTCATAAATTAATAAATAATGTTTGTTATTGATGTTTATAATATATTATTTCGTAAACTTTCTGCTAAGAAACCTTGCCGGATACCACACTGAAAGCGCTCCTACGACAATAACCGTGAAGAAAATCATCACAATATCCGCAAGTTCCACTTCAACAGGATACGCATCTATTATATAGCTTCCTTCCGATGTTCCGAAACTGACCAGCCCGAACTCCTGCTGCAGCAAACACGCTGTAAGTCCCAGCAATGTTCCTCCCACTGCTCCGATGGCTGCAATCAGACATCCTTCCATCATGAAAATGTCTGAAATCTGCCCGTCTGTAGCACCCAGGCTTCTGAGTGTGGCCACATCCTTTTTCTTGTCTATTATCAGCATTGAAAGCGAGCCTATGATATTGAAGCAAGCCACAGCCAATATGAAAGTGAGGAAAATGTACGACACTAGTTTCTCTATTTCCATAATCCTGTAGGTATCGCTTTGCTGTTCATATCTGTCCAGAACCTTATATTTGCTACCCAGCAGAGCTTCTGCCTCACGCTTTGCATCCTCCACTTCAAACCCGTCAGCCACTTTCAGTTCCAGCGCGGACACATATCCTTGCCTTTCAAAGAGTCGGCGAGCAAAGGCTATCGACGTAATCACAAACTGCGAATCATAATCCTGCTTTACCATGAAGCCCAGACTGGATGAGCACAAAGCCTCGTTGTTGAAATTGTCTCGCGGATCGTTAAGGTTTATCCGCTCTCCCTTTCGTGGAGCATACACATCCACCGGAATGACAAAATCTGTTGTAAGCCCAAGCATATTCAACACTCCCAATCCAAACACGCCACACTCCCTGTCTTCATGATGAAGCCTGAACGAGCCATTTCCGTACAGCGTCTCTTCAATGTCAACGACATCTGTGAAATTATCATCCACGCCCTTCACTCTCACCATCACCTGCTGATTGTTTGCAACTACCAGCGCAGCATCCTCCACTATCTCTGAGTACGCATCCAGGAATGCGCATTCCTTAAGTTTTTCAAGTTCCGGTTCGTCAGCCGCCACAAACTTACCCTCAGCCGGCACCACTTTCAATTCAGGGTCAAACGCTGTGAACAAGCCTGCCACAAGCCCCTGAAACCCATTAAACACAGACAAAACACATACGAGCGCCGCAGTAGATACAATCACTCCACACACCGAAATGCCGGAAATGACATTAATCACATTATGCGACTTCTTTGTGAAAAGATACCTCCTGGCTATGTAAAAAGGGAATCTCATAGTCCTGTCAATACTCTTCGCTCATCCGCAGCGTTTTCATCCGTCATCATTCACCCTCCTTCTTGTTGAGAAGACGGTCAATGTTATCTATATAGTCAAGCGAATCGTGAATGAAGAACTTCAGCTCTGGTATGATTCGCAGCTGATGGCGCTCCAGATTGCCCAACTCATACCTTATCTGCTTCATATTCTCGTTCACATTATTGATTATTTCCTGTGCACGAGATGACGGAAACACACTCAGATATACCTTAGCAATGCTTAAATCGGGACTCACTCTCACAACGCTCACTGACACAAGCACGCCACGCATTTGTCGCGTCTGGTTCTGAAAAATGTTACTCAAATCTTTCTGTATCAGTCGAGCAATCTTACTCTGTCTTGTTGTCTCCATAAATCATTTTTTCCTAATTATTGTTAGCCCGTCTCTCAAGGGCAGTATAACCTTCTCCACTCTCTTGTCCTCAGCCACAAGGTCATTGAAAGCCATTATTCCACGAGTCTGCGCATCTTTTACAGGCGGTGTTTCCAGCACATGACCATCCCACAGCGTATTGTCTGCCAAAATATAGCCTCCTGAAGACAGACGCTCCATCACCATCTCGTAGTACTCAACATACTTCCTCTTGTCGCCATCAATGAAAGCAAGGTCAAACACAACATCCATCTTCGGCACCAAATCAAGAGCATCGCCTATGTGAAACGTTATCTTGTCGGCGTATGGCGAATTTTCAAACCACGGGCGAGTGAAGTCTTCCTGCTCATCATTAATCTCAAACGTGTGGAGCATACCTCCCTCGTCAAGCCCTTCCGCCAGACACAACCCTGAATATCCGCTGTAAGTTCCTATCTCAAGAATGGTTTTCGGACGAACCATCTTCACAATCATCGTGAGCAGCCTTCCCTGCAGATGGCCGCTTGCCATTCGTCCATACAGGAGCTTCGTATGCGTTGCCCTGTAAAGCCTATGCAGATAGTCGCCCTCCGCATCAATATGCGCCAGTATGTATTCGTCAAGCAATTCCGTTTCAGTCATAACCCGAATTATTTGCCCATGCGGAGCAGAGCCTCAACGCCAAGCCTGTACGAATCAAGCCCGAAGCCGCATATTACACCGGCACAGGCGCACGAAATCATTGACTTGTGTCTGAACTCCTCCCTTTTGTGAACATTAGAGATATGCACCTCTACAACAGGCGCTGTCACAGCCTTGATTGCATCCTGCAATGCCACAGACGTGTGAGTGTATGCGCCAGCATTCAGCACTATACCGTCCCAGTCAAACCCTACTTCATGAATCTTGTTTATCAGCTCGCCCTCGATGTTCGACTGGAAATAGCCGAATTCCACATCACCATACAAGCACTTCAGCTCGTCATAATAATCCATGAATCCGCGTGAACCATAGATTTCAGGCTCGCGCTTACCAAGAAGATTGATGTTAGGACCGTTAAGTATCAGAATTCTCATTGTTGAAAAAATTTAGCTCTTATCAGCATCTGCAGATGTCTGTTGTTCCCAAAAACAGAGCACAAACGGCATCATCACACCGCATCTAAGGCGCATAATACGTGACAAAGATACATTTTTTTTTACTTAACAGAAAGAACCATGCTGTTTTTCACACGTTTAACATCAAAAGTAAGGCAAAAAACAATGCAAACAACAACATTTTGCAACACACACATTGCAACATCACGACAAACACCGCTTTTTTGCCAATGTCACAAAAAGCAAAATCCGCAGAAAATCCTTGTCAACGCCAAACGCTTGCCGTCTGTATGAAAACATATTTTCTGCATTTTCACAACACACTTTCTTAATCAGCAACAAGACGCGCCAAATAGTCATAATGATTCCCCTCAGCACAAAGTTCACATTTGAACCCGGCAAGAGCCGCACGCTCTGAAAGTGTACGGAAATCAATATACAGCCAATCGAACGGCTCACCCTGAACATCGCGGTATCTCATCTTGTAATCAACCTCTCCATAATACCCGTCAAACGAATCCGCGTCCATATTCCCATCCTCATCTTCAAAGACATAGCGAATATCCGACGAGTCAAGAAGAATCTGCCCTCCTGTTCGCAACAGGCGTTTTGCCCTACTGAAAAACAGTGGCAACTTATCAAGCCTGCCCACAATTCCAATACCGTTCATCGGCATTATGATAGTGTCGAATGTTTCTGAGAAGCTGTCATCGAAAAAATTTACACAACGAGCGTCAACCCCGCGTTCAATCATCACATCCACCGACAAGCGCGATATGTCTATCGCCACCACATCCTTCAAGCCCATATTCGCCAGCTCCACACTGTGGCATCCCGAACCAGCCCCGACATCAAGAACTCTGCCACGCGCCATCTCAAGCATCTTCTGCTCCTGAGGCGGCATATCTGCAAACTTCCTGAACAACGTAGCCACAGGAATCTTGTCCTCATAGAACATAGACGAGAACACCCTTAATTTTCCAGCCCTTCCCGTATGGTAATAATCAGCAATAGCACGTCCCATAGGATCGCACTCCTTCTCTGTTGTATGCATATCAGTCATTCCGCTTATGATTTTGAATGTTTTGAAGATTAAAGCCCCAAAGCCCCTACTTAAGCTCACAAAAATCCGCACGCAGGCTCGCCAGACACTAAACGAGGGCTCGTTGTCATTAAAACGAGGGCTCATTTAATTTTAAACGCAGGCTCGTTGTTACAATAAATCATAAATTTTGATTCAGACTATTCCACGATTCAAGACCCGCAGCTTTAAATCAAACAACCCCACATCATAAATCTCCTAAAGCTTATAAATCAGCCACAAAGATAACAAAATGCCCGCGTCTGCCACACATCTCAACGACAAAAAAACACAGAAGTTCTTTTTTATGTCTGCCGTTTACATTATCTTTGCGGAAACAGAAAGAAGAAAATGGAAGAAAAATCTAATTTTAGTCTTTTGTCGAAGATTGATTATCCTGACGATTTGCGCAAGCTGAAAGTTGAGGAACTACCTCTTCTTTGCAAAGAATTAAGACAGGACATAATTGAAGAATTATCTGTAAATCCCGGACATCTTGCGTCAAGTTTGGGAGTAGTGGAGCTGACAGTAGCCCTCCACTACGTTTTCAATACCCCTTACGACCGTTTGGTTTGGGATGTAGGCCATCAGGCTTACGGCCACAAAATACTTACCGGAAGACGCAAGAACTTTCATACCAACCGTAAACTGCACGGTATCAAGCCCTTCCCTTTTCCAGCAGAAAGCGAGTACGACACATTCTGCTGCGGTCATGCCTCAAACTCAATTTCTGCCGCACTAGGAATGGCAGTAGCAGCGCACATTCACGGAGAGAAGCGCAAAGTTGTAGCCATAATAGGAGACGGAGCCATGAGCGGCGGACTTGCTTTTGAAGGCATCAACAACACTGCCGACACTCCTAACGACATGCTCATCATCCTCAATGACAACAACATGTCGATAGACAACAGTGTAGGCGGAATGCGCCAATATCTGCTTGAACTTACGACAAACACCACATACAACAATCTGCGATTCAGAATATCGCAAAAATTGTCTGAATGGGGATTGCTGAACGAGAAGCGCAAACGCGGAATACTCAGATTCAACAACAGCGTCAAATCGCTCCTGACACGCCAGCAGAACATTTTTGAAGGCATGGACATCAGATATTTCGGTCCATCAGACGGGAACAACGTCATTGAACTTGTACGCATACTGAAGACTATCAAGGACATGAAAGGTCCTAAACTGCTGCACATCAAAACCACAAAGGGCAAAGGATATGCACCAGCAGAAAAAAACGCAACAGTATGGCATGCTCCAGGTAAATTCGACTGCGAATCGGGCAAAATAATTAAAAGCAACGACAACACCCCTCACCCTCCAAAGTTCCAGACCGTATTCGGAGAAACATTGCTTGAACTGGCAAAACAGAATCCGCGCATAGTAGGCGTAACGCCTGCCATGCCAACAGGCTGCTCAATGAACATCATGATGAAGGAAATGCCCGACAGGACATTCGACGTAGGCATCGCCGAGGGCCATGCAGTCACATTCTCAGGAGGTATGGCTAAAGACGGACTGTTGCCATACTGCAACATATATTCATCATTCATGCAGCGCGCTTACGACAACATCATCCACGATGCAGCAATCATGAACCTCAACCTCGTTCTGTGTCTCGACAGAGCCGGAATAGTGGGAGAAGACGGTCCTACACACCACGGAGCGTTCGACCTTGCATTCCTCCGTCCAATTCCAAACCTCACCATCGCCTCGCCATACGACGAGCATGAGCTGCGCCACATGATGTTCACTGCACAACTGCCAAACAAAGGCACATTTGTGATACGTTATCCTCGCGGCGGAGGTTCGCTTGTTGATTTGAAATGTCCTTTTGAATAAATAACAGTAGGAAAAGGACTCAAGCTTAAAGACGGAAACGAAATAGCCATACTATCACTCGGCCCTATAGGAACAGAGGCTGCCAAAGCCATTGAAACGGCAGAGTCAGAGGCTGCAAAACAAGGAAAAAAACTTGAGGTGGCACACTACGACATGCGATTCCTCAAACCTATAGACACAGACATACTCGAAGAAGTAGCAACAAAATTCAAACACGTCATAACTGTTGAAGACGGAGTCATCAGCGGCGGATTAGGCAGCACCGTTCTGGAATTCATGTCAGAAAAGGAACATTCCCCTATGATACACAGAGTAGGAATGCCCGACAAGTTTGTTGAACACGGCACGGTAGCACAGTTGCGCGAACTTACCGGTATGGATTTTGTTAGTATTGCAAAGCTTATCGGGAAACTGTCCTGACAAGTTGAATTTCATCCCTAAAGCCACATTACCAATGAAGATAATCATTGCAGGAGCAGGTGCAGTGGGTACACATCTTGCACGACTTTTATCAAAAGACAACATGGACGTTGTCCTCATCGATTCCGATGTGGAAAAACTCAGCAAACTCAATACCGACCTCGACATCATGACCTTGACCGTGTCTCCCACATCAATCAAGGGACTCAAGAATGCCGGCATGGAGAACGCTGACCTCTTTATTGCCGTTACCCCACAAGAGAGCGAAAACCTGACTTGTTGCATGCTTGCCAAACAGCTCGGAGCTAAGCGAACAGTGGCAAGAGTGGACAACTACGAATATATGCGCCCTGAAAACCGCCATATATTTGAAGAAATGGGCATCGCCTCACTCATCTACCCCGAACTTCTTGCAGCAAAAGACATAGCCGCTTCTACATATTACAGCTGGGTAAGACAGATGTGGGTGTTCGGCGACAAGAACGACCTCATACTAATGAGCGTCAGAATGCACGACAACCATCCAAAACTTG
>JAFTTD010000093.1 GCA_017466965.1 Bacteroidaceae bacterium | reverse complement strand
TTAGGATATCCTTGTCTTTGAGCTATTTCTTTGGCTTTTTGATAAGCTGTGTTGTTATACCATTTGAGTATTGTGTCAAGTGTCTTTGTACGGTTCCACAAAGAAAAATGTACTACGTGCCACCATGTCATTTCAAGGTGCGGACGTCCAAACCATGAATTGTATGTTAGTCCGGTTTCTTGAGGCGGATAAGTGCCGGCACAGTTTACTTGTGTTAGATATTGTGAAAGGATTATGCGTCTTTCAAGTTCTGGGGCGCGTTTGTCTGTGCATAATGAGAAATCTGCTATTCCTCCTGACTGCCAGAATGAGCTCCACGCTTTTTGTACGGAACGTATATGCTGGTCGAACACAAATGTGTCATCGGCGAAATTTGTTGTTCCGCTGTATTCTGCCTCTAATGTCAATACATTGTTTTCTGTTGTTATGCAGAATAGGTGAGGACCCTCTTTGTTTATTTCTGCATTTCCTTCCCAGCGCAGTCTTAGGTAATAGGTTGTTCCGTCGAGTTGATGCTTTATGATTGCGGTGTTGGGCGTGTTGTATATTATGAGTGATGTGTGTTTATCTGTTGCGTTCCAGTCGCTGGCATCATCGGCGTGTTTGCCAGTAGGATAGGGGAGATGTATGGTAATGACTGCTTGTCCATTTGATAGTAATGGACTTTTTATTCTGTATATGATTGCGTCTCTATCTTGCATTGCTGCTGTCATTACTTCCGTTTTCACCCCATCAATGCTGAATTCGGAGTCTATAGTACCATCGTATAGTCTTAATTGTTGCTTTATGTCGGTTATGTCGTTTGGTTTGACTGATGTGCCGTCCGCATTTTTCAGTTTCATTCCTATGCATCCAAGGTTGAGACGGTGTGGATTAATGCGGAAGTATTGTGTTGCATCTTGCTCACGTCCGCCTTTTTTGTATTCCACAGCATAGACTTCCTTGTGGGTGCGATGCGGAAAGTGGAATTCTCTCATGGTTTCTTCATGGAGCAGTGAATCTGTATTTGGGAAGCTGTGCCATCCCCATTCTGACATGGTACAGAGTGGCACTCCTTCTTTGTATTCTTCGGTAAATGTTTGCATGCCGGTGATGTCAACTGTTGTGGCAAATCTGCCGTTACCAACAGTTAGCGCAGCCAATGGGTCGACTGCGCTAACTTTGGGGTTGTTTCTGTTGACTACAGCCTTTCGGTCTATAGGCTTGCTTGTTGTTTCAATGTCATATCCAAGTTCTTCCATCTCGAGCGATGCCCAAATGAAAGGCCCTATGCCTTTAGCGTCATTGTCGCGTATTGGTTCTGAAAGGTAGTATTCGTATGAACCGTCACGACGTTTGTTTTCCTTTACCTTTGGAGCGGCTTTCAGTACTTTGTCACTTATTCCCGGACCGAGTCCTGCTACTGAGCAGCAGTTTGTAAGTGATATAGTCTTGTCTTCGTTCACACGGATGAAGTTGTTTATAATTCCTCTGTATGCGCGAATGCCGGCATCTCTGTATTTGTCGCTTACGTAGCCCATGCGGTATGCTTTCAGAAGTGAGTATGCGAACATGGCAGAGCATGTCGATTCGAGGTAGTTGCCTTTGCGCTCGGGCGAGTCCATCACCTGATACCAAACTCCTGTCTGTTTGTCCTGCCATCGGAGCACTCCGTCGAGAGTTTGGCGCAGTATGTCGATAACATCATCTCGAAGAGCATAGTCTTTAGGCAGTGCGTCGAGCAGTTCGACAAGTGCCATAGTAAACCATCCCTGCGCACGTCCCCAGCAGTGCCGGCTTTGCCCGGTATGCTTGTCAGCCCAGAACATTTCGTGTGTCTCGTCCCATGCGTGTCGGTTCAGTCCTGTCTTTGGATCAAAAGTGCGGATGTAAGTTGTCTTCACCTGGTCCACAGCATCGTCGTATATCTTCAGTGCTTCTTCTGGCGGACAAAGCATTGATGCTGTCAGAACGTTGTAGGGAAGTCCCATGAAGATGCCGTCAAGCCATACTTGGTAGCTGTATATTGCTTTATGCCAGAACACTTTGTCTTCATCTGTTCTGGGCTGCTCCTTCAGCTGTTTCATCATGGTCTTCATGGCCGTAAGGTTTTTTTGTTCGGGATGCTGCTGATACATCCTTGCCACGAAATGCCCTGTACGTATGTTGTCAAGGTTGTAGTCAGAGTATTTGAATCCGCGGATTTCGCCTTTTTCGTTAATCATTGTGTCGGTATATTCCTGGCAGTATCTCCAAATGGCAGTGTCGCCGTAGTGAAGATATGTGTCAAGCATAGACTCCAGCTCTATACCCATAACGTAGCTCCATTTCGGACGTTTTGAGAAGTCAAGCAAGTAGCTTTTGGGCGTGCGTTTCATTTCGGAGTAAGTCATCCATTGGCTATAATTCTTGTAGGGAGGAGTCTGCAGTGCGAGTGAGCCGTTGATGAACAGGTTCTCAAACTTGATGTCGCGTGTTTTGCCTGTGATGCTGTTTCCGCTTTTCACGCCGTCGAACCGGCAGTTGCGTAC
>JAFTTD010000092.1 GCA_017466965.1 Bacteroidaceae bacterium | reverse complement strand
TCATATATAGTCCTATCTATTACAAAGCACAGGACATAATACACCAAAAAGTGGGGCAAAGTTAGCAATTTTCTATGAAATAGCATATTATTAAGGCAATAAATTTATCTTCTATCCCTAAAAAAAATAGACATAGCGAATATTTAACGTTTTTTAAGGGGTATTTTTTACAAAACACGGTTTTTTTAATGCCTTAATAG
The DNA here is from genome assembly GCA_017466965.1 of Bacteroidaceae bacterium. The sequence goes on along the minus strand of JAFTTD010000092.1, from coordinate 4,902 downwards.
TGTAGAATTAACACTATGCATCAACAAACAATCATAAAACCCTTGTATCCACGTCAGCCACATCAAACAATAGCGCGTCAATACAACATTATAGTACCCAACAAGCCTTCTTTTCTTAAAAGATATAAAGAAGAGCCAAGTACAAAGCAAATGTTTTAAAAAAACAAACACCGCATTATATGCAGTGTTTGAATTACAAAATCGTTTGTGTTTCTTAAATGAACAAATCAAGCATCACCTTTCTTAATGTTAAAAGGCGCGATAGTTCTAGGGCCCTCCTGCTGCTGGTTAGGCTGCAAGTTTATATTTCCAAACTGAGCCTCATATTTCTGGACATTATCCTGAAGAGCAAAAAGAAGACGCTTCACATGTTCAGGAGTCATAATCACTCTTGACTTCACTTCCGCCTTAGTCATACCCGGCAACATTGCTATGAAATCAAGAATAAATTCCGAACTTGAATGTGTCAAAAAAGCCAGATTAGCATAAGTACCCTGAGCAAGTTCCGGCTTCAGTTCTATCTGTATCTGCTTTGAATCTTTTTCGTTTGCCATAATAGTTTCTATATATAATATTAATAATGTGTATAATTATTATATGCAAAGGTAAATAATAAAATTGGCCTGGCAAATACCGCTTTGTCAAAAAACGATATAAACCAGGCCAAAAGTTAAACAACCAAGTTTCCTAAACTTAACTTTGAAAGTAGAATGTAAGCAAAGTTGTTAATTGGTATATAGGATTACCCTATCCCATTACGCTTCTGCTGGTACTTCTGATATGCTTCCGTACCTATGATATTCATACGAAATGCTCTGTTCTTTAATATAATGAATCAGCTCTACCCTACCTTCTTTCACAGGAGGAGCTGTAGCTATATATTTATTTGTAGCAGCAGCCTTTTCATACATCTCCATAGGAATGTTAGGGCTACAAGTACGTATGCGCTCATAAGAAGCCATTGATGCCAAAAAGTCTTTCATTCCTTCTTTCTTCAATATGCACCCTGTAGAAGCCAATGAAGCAGAACGGTCGTCTGAAGGGTCAAAACTAATTGTCAATGGAGTCTTACAAGTCTTAGCGGCAAGGGCTATCATCTTGGCCTGTTCATCTGAATCACCAGGGAACAGACGCAATACCATACTGTCAAGCGGAAGATATCTGAACAGGTTCTGCTCGCCATGACACTTGTTCCAATCCCTTGGATGCGCAAACTCAGTCTCATACGCCTTCGCATAACTCTGTTTATAATCAACCTTTGAATCCTCCTTGTCTGTTATATTTACAAAACAAGCACAATAGTTAGGTCCGCCAGCCTTGATGCCACCACCGAACGCAGACAGTTTCATACCGCCAAAAGGTTGTCTGTTAACAATAGCTCCTGTAATACCGCGGTTAATATATAGATTACCAGCCTTTATCTGTTCTCTCCACAACATGCGTTCCTTTTCATCAAGCGACTGAATACCTGAAGTCAATCCATAGTCAAGCCCGTTAACCAAATCAATAGCTTGTTGCAATGTATCAAATGGGCAAACGCTTAACATAGGTCCAAACAGCTCTGTACGGAACGAATAACTGCCAGGCTTAACTCCCATCTTCACTGTAGGCGCAAGAATATATTTCTTTTCATCCACAAATCTCGGAGGTACAAGCCATGATTCTCCAGCCTCCAGCTTCAGGGCCTCATTAAGTTTTTCATTATTGTTTGTGATCATAGGACCAACAATATTTCCAGCGTTCCATACCGAACCAACCTTCATACTTGTTGCAGCGTCCTTCAGCTTCTCATGGAAATCAGGATCATTATATACAGAGCGCTCTACAAGAAGCAGAGAGCAAGCCGAGCATTTCTGTCCTGCATTTCCGAACGCAGAAGCCACAACATTCATAATAGCATGATCACGGTCACCTGAAGCAGTAAGAATCATAACATTCTTACCACCAGTCTCAGCCGACAGTGGTGTAGCCGGATTCACCTTTGTAATATTCTGAGCCGTTTCAGTTCCGCCCGTAAGTATTATATGCTTTATTTCAGGGGCAGTAGTAAGCGTTGTCAAAGCCTCTCTGTCAGTAATCACAACCTGAAGAGCCTCCTTTGGCACACCTGCATCCCAGAATGCCTTAGCAAACAGCCATGCCACCGGAGCTGCAACTGTAGCCGGCTTCAGAATAACGGTATTACCGCCAGCCAACGCAGCCACAATACCTCCAATAGGAATCGCACAAGGGAAATTCCATGGAGATATAACAAGAATAGCCCCTTTGCTTTCTATATTTATGCTGTTCAGAGCATAGAACTTCTTAATTGTTGTTGTATAGAATCTTGCATAGTCTATACCCTCAGACACTTCCACATCACCCTCAACCACAGTCTTGCCTGTAATAGCGCACATTGCACCTATAAGGTCACCACGCAAATCACCAAGACGGTTAGCAGCATCATACATAATCTTATGACGTGTTTCAATATCAGACTTTCTCCATCCTGAAGGATCTTCAGCTGCAATCTTCACAATCTGCTCCACTTGAGTCTTGTCAGCCATCGACATTTCACAAACACAAACCTTATCATCCTGACAACGGTCCATATACTTGTGTCTCTTATCTGTCACTACAGTAGTGTCACCTATCTGCAACGGAATAATCTGAGGTTCGTCAGTTTCAGACTTTTTCCACTTAGCGAAAATCTTACGCTGCCATTCCTGGTTTACCTCACGATCGAAATCTGTATCAGGCTCATTCTTCATCTCATCGCTCGGTGGCACCGGCGCATAAGGTTTGTTTCTGTCCTGATTGCGCGTAGGAGTATTATCCAAGCTGTCCTTCATGGCATACGCCTCTTCAAACTGCTTCTGCAGGAAAGCCCAAGTCTCAGTACCAGGCTTCAGGTTGAACGAATGCGTAAGGAAATTGTCAGGAGCAGTCTGCTCGTCCATACGGCGTACAAGATATGACACAGCATTCAGGAAATGCTCATCCTTAACAACCGGAGTATAAAGAATCACATGATTGCCAAGGATTGACTGCGCTCTCCACAGATGATTAGCCATACCCTCAAGCATCTCAAAGCAGAAACACTCCTTCGGAGTATCATACATCTTCGTAAGCAGATAAGCGTATGAGATGGTAAACCAGTTATGCGAAGCCATACCTATGTGCAGAACTTTAGCATTTTCAGGCTTCAGACCACGCTCAATTATATGCAGATAGTTAGCATCCACTTCAGTCTTCGACTTCAATACAGGATTAGGCCATCCGCGCAATGATGAAACCACCGTTTCCATGTCAAGGTTGCATCCCTTCACAATACGCATCTTGATAGGCGCTCCACCTTCAGCGCAACGCTTGTGGGCAAACTCCAGAAGTTCAGACTGGAATCCGTAGGCATCAGGCAGATACGACTGAACCACGATACCCGCTGAATAGTTCTTGAATTCAGGTTTGCTGAGCACTTCCTTAAACAGCCTCATAGTCAAGTGGGCATCCTTATACTCCTCCATGTCAAGATTGATGAACTTAGCCCTCTTTTTGCCATTTTCATCAACATACGGATTGTCTATCGCCTTCTGATACAATTCCGACATACGTCTAACAAGCTCAGGAAAACTTTCAGCATAATTCAGGGCATGAGTCTGAGCATAAATACCAGAAATCTTCACAGATATATAATTAATGTCCGGAGATTCAAGAGCCTCAAGATAATGATAATAACGCTTGTCCGCCTCACCGTCACCAAGCACAACCTCACCAAGCAAGTTCACGTTCTGACCAATCTTCTCCTTGAAGCGAGTAGCCAAGTGCTCCGTAAGTTTAGGGCGAGCCTCGTCAATAATAACCTTAGAAGTGTCCAGACGCAAGCGTTTCTTTATTATAGGAATTGCTATAAAGTCAAAATGATGTCCAAACATCTGGTACATCTTGAACAAGAAAGCATCTCCCTTGCTGAGGAATTCAGGAATTCCGTAAGTGTCAATAAGAGTCTTTATACGCTTAGCCAGTTTCTTGTCATCACGAATCTGCGAAGATTCATCAAGCATCTTCACAAGAAACTTCTTGTCCTGCGGTCTCTGTACCATTGTAGCATACTTCTGCTGTTCCTTTCTTTCAGCATCAGTAATAGTTGTTTCACATGTGTCATATAGTTTCTTGGCCCATTCCAAGACTTCCGATACAGAAGGATATTTTTCCATATTATTAGATTTTAGTGTGTTTATGTTCTATTTTTGCTCACAAAAGGAAAGCCATCAATTCAGGCCCACACATACGGCGGACTGAACATTACCGTCCTGAATCTATGCAATCCGGATATACCCTGCTTAGAATACATGTCATACAAGTGGCGTTTCATAAAATCATTATTATTAAGTAAACAAAAGTTCAGCAACAAAGATAACAGATATTTTTCACAAACAAAACAATATGAAATAAAAACATCAAAACCGTCAACATTTTATCAAAGAACAAAATTATTTCAAAATATGCACTGATAATTCTAAACTTCACTGACAGTTATGTAAAAGTCACTGACATTTATATAAATCTCAGTGTAGTTTATATAAATCTCACTGACATTTATAACTTTTTACTCGTTCCAATGCTTAATTTTGTTCATTATTTGTAATTTTACATCGTTAGCAAGATAAAAATGTTTTTATAAATTTTTGTATATTAAATAATTAGTATAACCTTGCGGTGCATTTGTCCGTCTCTTGTAAGAGACGGACAAACAGCAAAAACTAATGCAAAAAATACAACACAAAAAAAACAAAAACTCTTCATAACAAAATTCAGCTTTCACAATTGAAAATTTATTCAAATTGTGAAAGCTGAAAACATTTATAGAAGGAATCTATTGTTTTTTCAAGATTCTTGTAAATTACATTGTTAATCTCATTAATT
>JAFTTD010000091.1 GCA_017466965.1 Bacteroidaceae bacterium | reverse complement strand
GGCGTATGCACGGTAGTATTATGTTGTGCCGCGCTCAAGATTGTTGAGCGTATGGCTGAACGCCTCGGCATTGCCCGTCACGTCCTGATAGCTGTCGGCAGTGGTAGGCTCGGCATTGGCGGTGCTCCAGCAGAATCCGTAGCGTGTGACTGTGCCGTTGCCCGAACCGATCACTCCGCCGCTGATTGTGGCTGATGTCTCTGTCACGTTTGTAGCGGGGTTGGCAAAGACAGTTGGCAGAACTATTGCCACTGTGGTGAATGTGGCTGTTGGGCCGTAGCTTATGCCGTTCTTGTTGACGGCGTATGCACGGATATAGTAGGTTGTGCCTTCGGTAAGTGCGTCAACAGATGCGCTGAATGTGCCGTCAGCACCGTCTGCCACAATCTTGATGTTGTCAGCGGTTGGACTCTGTGTTTCGGAACTGATGCAGAATCCGCGCTCTGTCACCTCGCTGCCTCCGTTGTCTGTCACTGCGGCAGTGGCTGTGGCTGTTGTCTTGGTTATGTCAGTGACGGTTGTTTCAGAAAGGGTCGGAGCGTAAGTGATACCTGTTGTGAACTGGCGCACCTCGCTGTAAGCTATGCCTTTTTCGTTCTCGGCGTATGCACGGTAGTAGTATGTTGTGCCGCGCTCAAGATTGTTGAGCGTATGGCTGAACGCTTCGACACTGCCCGTCATGTCCTGATGGCTGTCGGCAGTGGTAGGTTCGGCATTGGCGGTGCTCCAGCAGAATCCGTAGCGTGTGACTGTGCCGTTGCCCGAACCGGTCACTCCGCCGCTGACTGTGGCTGATGTCTCTGTCACTCCAGTGGCTGGATGGGCTATGACTGTTGGCAAGGACAAGCTTATGGTTGTGAACTGGCGTACCTCACCATAGAACACTTCGCCACGTTCGTTGATGGCGTATGCACGATAATAATATGTCGTTCCGTCCTTAGTGTCGAGCGTAGCATTGTAGCGTTCGTCAGTTGTTGTCACAACTATGCGCTGGCTATTGTCAAGGGTTGGCTCTGCAACGGTTTCGCTCCAGCAGAATCCGCGTTCCTTGACCACCACATTATTGGCTGTGACATGTCCCCAGATGCGGGCGCCAGTTGTTGTGATGCTGTCGGAGTCAACAGTATATACTTCGAGCACCTCGTGCTTAGGCACTTCATACTGTGTAACTTCGCCATATATGTATTCTCCGTCGGCGTTCTTAACGTATGCACGCACATAGTATGTTGCCTCAGACCTGAGATTTTCAATGACAGCATTGAACTTTCCGTTGCCTGCATCCTGAACCTTGACATGGAGATTTTCAATTATAGGATTAGCATTTTCTGTACTCCAGCAGAATCCGTACTCCTCAATGGCGATGGTTCCTTCGGAGAGAACTTCTGCATTGGCGCGAACGCTGGTAAAGGTTGAATCGCTGAAGGTTACAGACGAAAGCAGAGTTGCTTCGGTCTGCTCGGTATGGACATAGTAGCACTTTCCGTAGCCCACACCGCCTGCTATGCCATAAGGTCGCACCACATAGATGGAGCCTGGATAGAGGTCCTTGATTGTTTCCTTTTCCTGATATACACTCTTCATGATTGTGCGGTCGGCATTTTCAAGCGAAACGGTGTCTGTTTCGTTAGTCACGCGCTTCCATGCGAATCCGGCATATATGATGTCAACACCGCCGTTGTCAAGCAGTTTTGCCTCTACATCAAAGCTCGTGTAGCCTATGTTCGTAACGATTGTAGGTCCGAACACCGGCACGGAGTTCTTAAGAGTTGTGAACTTGCGCGTTTCGCCGTAGGCATAGTTGTAGCCTCCAAAAGCAAAGAAGCGGTAGAAATACTTCACTCCAGGATTGAGGGAGTTGAGTTCCACTGACATCTCATCTTCTGAAAGCACTGCATCCTTATGTTCAGAAACTCTGAAGAGCGAGTCTTCTGAATACTCCACTCCGCAGCGCACGATTATGCTGCCGTGAGGATTCTGTATCGTTCCCCAAACAGTGGCACCTTTACGGTAAATGTTCTCCACCCTGCCTGTTGTTACATCAGGCGAAAGGTTGGTCGGTTCTGTATCCTTCTCGCACGACATCAGCAATGCCGCAAACAAGAGAGACAGAAAATAAAAAATTCTTTTTATACACATATTATTAATTATTATTTTTAGTAGTTAAGAAGTTAAGGAGTTAAGGAGTTCAGACGTTACCATTGGGTGTTATTGCCTACCTTAAAACCTTATAACCTCAAAACCTTATAACCTTTATTAGGGAGTTAAGAAGTTAAGGAGTTAAGTTTTTTAGGAGTTAAAAGGAGGAGTTAAATAAGGGAGTTAAAAAGAGACGTTACCATAGGGTGGCATTGCTAACTTAAAAACTTATAAACTTAAAAACTTAAACGAAGCCTTATAACCTCAAAACCTTATAACCTCAAACTCACTTTCTTCTTTCCCACGAAATATACTCCTCTTTGGAGACCGTATTCCTTGTTGACTCCTCGTTGCAGATTCATGATGCGAACAAGCCTGCCGTCAGCGCTATAGAGTCCGATGTTCATGTCTTTTGGCGCAATAACATATAGTATTCCGCCTTCGGAATAGACTTCCACATCTGTTTCTGAACTTGAAAGAAGTTTGTCTATAACTGTAGCCCCATTCTTGTTGCCGTCAATGAGATAGTAACGGCGAGGTGCTTCTGCCGAATTTGATATGCTTAGAGCGTACGCCTCAAAAGGACGTATATCGCGCATACCTGCTACGAAAGCACTGCCCGGAGCTTTTCCGTCATATTCCTCATCATTAATTGCAAAGAGCGTGTCTGACTGCGTCATCTGCTCAAAGGCAGGGACAAGGTAATAGTCTGCCCCGCGAACTTTACCAAGTTCAGATGTAGGCAAGACATATACTCCGGTATCAGCCTCAGCCATGAACACAACATTTCCTGTAATGTTGAACTCCGGCTCGTATGCCTCGCTGTTCGGCATAGATATAATGTATGGCACTCCGCCCTTGATGCTCGTAGCATGAGAGTATCCATTCTCTGTCAGTTCGCCCAACCAGAACGGACGACTGCCTGCCACTCCGCTGTTGAATGGTGCCAGCTCGCTGTTCTTCTCTTCGCTCCATACTCTATGCACATCGAACGGCAGTACGATGCTTTCCCATCCGCCAGGCACATTAGGCTGAGTTTCCTTTTCGAAATGGCGTGCATATACAACGCTCTTCGCTCTGAACACCTTCGGATTGCGAAGAGGACGTTCGTCCGCAAGAGTTATACGCTCTGCAACTCCGCCCACAACTACATTGCCTTCATAATCAACAGGAGTTCCTTCGGGAGCGAATATCAGACAATTGCCCATATCAGCGTCAAAAGCTTCTGAGCGCACCTCTGCATTTGAATTCCAGTTCATCACAAGAAGATGCTCGCCAAGTCCGGCAAAGGCATTGTCTGCAACAAATTTGACCGAAGCAGGAAGTTCAAGCTCCTCCCGGCTGTCCATACCTCTGAACAGTTCACCGGCAATGGTGTCATTCAATGATGGAGAGCCACGTTCACCATCGCCGCCTCTCCTGATGCTT
>JAFTTD010000090.1 GCA_017466965.1 Bacteroidaceae bacterium | reverse complement strand
TTCGCTTATATGCTTATATGCAAGTTCTCATTTGCAAGAATTGTTTTCTTGAAAATCCCTTTGGCCTCTTCGAGCAGTACGCTTTCGTTCTCATATCTTGCAGAGAAATGTCCGATTATCAATCGTTTGGCATTGCAGAGTTTTGCCATTTTTGCGGCTTCTGATGCTGTGGAATGGAATGTTTGTTTTGCTCTTTCCGAATTGTCCTCTCCAAATGTACTTTCGTGGTATAATAAATCTACATTTTTTATTATTTCTGCATTTTGTGGAAGGTATATTGTGTCTGAACAATAGGCGTAGCTCCGAGCTGGGTCTGCCGGAGTTGTTAGTAGATGGTTTGGGATTATCTCGCCATCTGGAGTTATGTAATCTTGGCCTGCTTTAATATTGTTTATGTAGCATAGTGGTATTCCGAATGCATCTATGCAGTCTCTTTTGATGTGTCTTTGAAGTTCTTTTTCCTTGAAGAGGAATCCACAGCAGGGTATTCTGTGTGATAGTGGTATCGTATATATTGAAACAGACCTGTCCTCGTATATTAATGCTGAGTCTTTTGTTTCAAATTCATGCAGTTCTATCTTGTATTCAATGCCTTTGCAGAAATAGTCTATTTGTGGACGGAATACTTTTTCTAAATCTTTAGGTCCATATATGTGCAATGGTGCCATTCTTCCAAGAAGGGCAAATGTTGATATTAGCCCCATTAGTCCGAAACAATGGTCTCCGTGCAGATGGCTGATGAATATGTTGTTCAGATGTGAAAACTTTTGCTTGTTGCGTCTTAATTGCATTTGTGCTCCTTCTGCGCAATCTATCATGAACAGTTTTTCTCTGATGTTTACAACTTGGCAGGAACCTAAGTGCCTTGCTGTGGGAAGTGCGCTTCCGCATCCCAATATATGAACTTCAAATTTTTCCATTTAATTCTTTGTGTATAACTTGTGTCGTCAGTAAAGTGTTAGATTATAAGTGTTTAACTTTTGAGTATTATGGACGTTGGAATTTCAGTTTCTTGATGGGATGGACAAAGTAAATAGCGAGTGCAACTCTGGGTTACACTCGCTACTGAAATAATATTTTAAGGTATGTATTTTAATTACTTACCTGACTCCATGTTAGCCTTCAATGCTGCAAGAGCGTCAATGTCTCCGAGTGACTGGCTTGCTGCCTTGTTCTGGATTGATGGACCCTGCTCTTTTGCAGGACGAGCTGCCTTCTTTGCTGCTGGAGCTGCTGCGGCTGCTGCCTTCTTTGCTTCCTTAGCCTCTGCACGCTGTGCATCTTCATGGATGCGGCTGTGTGAAAGGATGATGCGCTTAGCGTCCTTGTTGAACTCTATTACCTTGAAGTCGAGTTCTTCACCGAGCTGTGCCTGGCTTCCGTCTTCCTTAACGAGGTGCTTAGGAGTAGCGAAACCTTCAACACCATATTCAAGTGCAATTACAGCGCCTTTGTCAAGAACTTCTGTAATCTTGCCCTGATGTATTGAGTCCTGAGTGAAGATTGTTTCGAAGTTATCCCAAGGATTGCTTTCAAGCTGCTTGTGGCCGAGGCTGAGACGACGGTTTTCCTTGTCAATGTCAAGAACCTGTACTTCGATTTCTGCACCAACCTGAGTGAATTCTGATGGATGCTTTACTTTCTTTGTCCAAGAGAGGTCTGAAATGTGGATGAGTCCGTCAACGCCTTCCTCAACTTCTACGAATACTCCGAAGTTAGTGAAGTTGCGTACCTTTGCAGTGTGCTTTGAACCTACAGGATACTTACCTTCAATGTTTTCCCATGGATCGTCCTTAAGCTGCTTGATACCGAGAGACATCTTGCGCTCGTCGCGGTCAAGAGTGAGAACTACAGCTTCAATTTCGTCACCAACCTTCATGAAGTCCTGTGCGCTGTGGAGATGAGCGCTCCAGCTCATTTCACTTACGTGGATAAGACCTTCAACGCCTGGTGCTATTTCAATGAATGCGCCATAGTCTGCCATAACAACTACTTTACCCTGAACCTTGTCACCAACCTTAAGGTCTGCGCTGAGAGCATCCCATGGATGTGGAGTGAGCTGCTTGAGACCGAGAGCAATACGCTTCTTCTCATCATCGAAGTCAAGGATTACAACGTTGAGCTTCTGGTCAAGTTCAACAACTTCCTTTGGATCGCTTACGCGGCCCCAAGAAAGGTCTGTGATGTGGATAAGACCGTCAACACCACCGAGGTCGATGAATACACCGTATGATGTGATGTTCTTAACTGTACCTTCAAGAATCTGACCTTTTTCAAGCTTGCCGATAATTTCCTTCTTCTGCTGTTCAAGTTCAGCTTCAATGAGAGCCTTGTGGCTAACAACTACGTTGCGGAATTCCTGGTTGATCTTAACAATCTTGAATTCCATAGTCTTGCCAACGAATGTATCATAGTCGCGGATAGGCTTAACGTCAATCTGGCTGCCTGGGAGGAATGCCTCTGTTCCAAGAACGTCAACAATCATACCACCCTTTGTACGGCACTTAACGAAGCCCTTAACGATTTCGTCATTTTCAAGAGCAGCGTTTACGCGATCCCATGAGCGAGATGCACGAGCTTTCTTGTGTGAAAGTACAAGCTGTCCTTTCTTGTCTTCCTGATTCTCAATGTAAACTTCTACTGTGTCGCCTACCTGAAGTTCAGGGCAATAGCGGAACTCATTCTTAGCAATGATACCGTCTGACTTGTAGCCAATGTTCACTACAACTTCACGGTCATTGATTGCGATAACTTTACCATCAATAACTTCGTTGTCACTGATGTTGTTCAATGTGCCTTCGTATGCCTTTGTTTCCTCAGCAATGCTTGCGGCGTTTTTGCCATCGTTTTCGAATGATTCCCAATCGAAATCTTCCAGCGGTTTAATGTTCTTAGTTTCCATAAAAATAAAATTAGTTTTTTTATTAAATACTGTTAGACATTATGTTGATAATGCAAAATCGGGTGCAAAGTTACTGCTTTTTTTTGTTGTGGCAAATTTTTTTGTTAATTTTCAGTTCTTTAGCTTTGTTAGTGCTGCAAAATCTAACTGCTTTCATTATCTTAATCCCTCTTTTTTATTAATAGATTTTCACCACAGAGTTACTGAATATTCACTGTGGCGTTGTTGAATAATCACCACAGTGTTGTTGAATTTCCAGCGCAGTAATAAAATAACTTGTCCCAAAACCTGTTTTTCCTATAACAATTCATTTATATATAATCTTTTGCGTCTTTAATTCTTTTTCTTCTTTAACTTTAATTTAATTCCCTTTGCCTTCCCATATCGACTTTATGTTCTTTTAGTCTTTTATTTTCTAAAATCACACCAAGATTATTTTTTTGTTTTGTTGCCATAATCTTCGTTTCTCAAAAAATGTATAACTTTGCATCGTTATACGTAAGTTAGAAGTTTGCTGCTGACAAATACAAGGAATTATAGGTTGGAATAATGAACAAACCTTATTCCTGGTACATAATAATTATAAGGAGGATTATGAACTCCGAACTCTGAAAAAAAGAACTTTAGAATATAAATTTATAAAGTAAAAAGATTATGGCTAAAATTACAAAGGAAATGGCTTTGCTATATCATTCTCAAGGAAAGCCAGGCAAGATTGAGGTTGTACCTACAAAACCTTATAGTACGCAGACAGATTTGTCGCTGGCGTATTCACCGGGAGTAGCGGAGCCTTGTCTTGAGATAGAGAAGAATCCGCAAGATGCTTATAAATACACATCCAAAGGCAATCTTGTAGCGGTTATATCTAATGGAACAGCTGTTTTAGGATTGGGAGACATAGGTGCATTAGCTGGTAAGCCTGTAATGGAGGGAAAAGGTTTGCTATTTAAAATATATGGAGGCATAGATGTTTTTGACATCGAGGTGAATGAGAAGGATGTTGACAAGTTTGTGGAGGCAGTAAAGGCGATTGCCCCTACATTTGGCGGTATTAATCTTGAAGATATCAAAGCGCCGGAATGTTTTGAAATAGAAAGAAGACTTAAGGAGGAACTTGACATTCCGGTAATGCACGATGACCAGCATGGCACAGCCATCATCTCAAGTGCGGGGCTTCTCAATGCTTTGGAAGTGGCGGGCAAAAAGATTGAAGATGTTAAGATTGTTGTGAATGGCGCTGGCGCGGCTGCCATATCATGCACAAAATTATATGTAGCTTTAGGTGCTAAGATTGAGAATATTCTTATGCTCGATTCTAAGGGTGTAATTACAACAGAGCGTGAGGGACTTAATGAAACAAAGCGTATGTTTGCTACTGAGCGTCGTGATGTGCATACTCTTGAAGAG